>CAYIJU010000012.1:5519-10728 GCA_964363855.1 uncultured Candidatus Saccharibacteria bacterium
AATTGACGAAGATTTTAGAGATAAAGGGCTTGGAAACAGATTGACAAAAGATTTTATAAATTGGTGCAAGAAGAATGGAGTGAATTACGTTTCTGTAATTGCTGACGCTCGAAATATAGGGGCAGTCAGTTTTTATAAAAAAGTTGGATTTAAAGATTACGATTTAATTTTACAAATGAAACTTTAATAAAAAATAATATGAAATACGATGTAATAACTTTTGGGGCGGGGAGTTGGGATATTTATGTTAAGTCAGGGAAGTTCCTTGCCAGGGGCAAGGATATTTGCGTTCCTATCGGTTCAAAAACAGAAGTTGAAGATATAATGATGTTTTCCGGCGGCGGGGGAACGAATACGGCGGCTACCTTTGCAAACCAAGGGTTAAAAACCGCTTATTGCGGCATGGTGGGAGATGATTGTTTCGGAGATTTAACAATCAAAGAGTTAGAAGGTTTAGGAATTGATACGGGATTTGTTTTAAGGGCGGAGAATAAACCAACTAATACGTCTGTTTTTTTAGCCAGTCCCGGTAAAGATCGGACAATCTTGGTTTATCGCGGGGCTTCTGATGATTTAACAAAAAAAGATATTCCTTGGCTAAAAATACCTGCCTGCCGGCAGGCAGGAAAGATTGCTAAATGGTTCTATCTGGCTCCTTTTTCCGGGAAACTGGCTAATTTGACCGATGAATTAATTAATTTTGCTAAAAAGAATAAAATAAAAGTGGCTTTTAATCCGGGGTACAGCCAATTAAAATTTCCCAAAGAAACTCTGAAAAGAATTTTGAATAAAATAGATGTTTTAATTTTGAATAAAGAAGAAGCGTCTTCGTTAACAGAAATTCCTTATCGAAATGAAAAAGAAATTTTTAATAAAATTGATAAAATGACTAAGGGCATTGCCATTATGACAAAGGGGGGAGAGGGCGTGTCAGTTTCCGATGGAAAATATCTTTTTAGGGCGATGGGTTTAGGATTGAAGTTAATTGACGGGACGGGCGCAGGAGATTCCTTTGGGGCTGGTTTCATCGCCGGATTAATCCAGAAAGACGATATAACTTTCGCCATTCAACTGGCAATGGCAAATTCAAGCTATAATATTACTAAATGGGGCGCTAAAGAAGGGTTATTGAAAATTGGCCAAAATTGGCCAAAAGTTGAAGTAGAAAAAATAAAAATATAAAAAAATTCAATGGTAGATTTATCAAAAATTACAACAAAAGGAAAAGCGATGTATCTGGCTTATGATCATGGAATTGAGCATGGACCTTTGGATTTAACGGGAAAAAGCATTGATCCGGATTATATTTTGAAAATTGCCGTAGATGGGGAATACAATGCCATTGTTTTGCAAAAAGGTGTGGCAGAAAAATATTACAGCCCTTATAAAAATAAAATTCCCCTTATTTTAAAATTAAATGGAAAAACAAAATTAGTCGGCGGTGAACCGCTGTCAACACAGATTTGTTCGGTAAAAGAAGCAATAGGGCTGGGAGCTAAAGCAGTGGGATACACCGTTTATCTTGGCAGCGAGTATGAATCAGAAATGTTAAAAGAATTCGGGAAAATAGAAGAGGAGGCGCATAGCGCCGGTTTGCCGGTAATCGGCTGGATGTATCCCAGGGGAAAAAATATAGCAGATGATGCCAGCCCGGAAATCACGGCTTATGCCGCCAGAATTGGGCTTGAGATCGGGGCTGATATCGTTAAAATAAAATATTGCGGATCAGCAGAATGTTTTCAGAAAGCGGTTGAGGCGGCTGGAAAAACAAAAGTTGTTTTATCGGGAGGAACTAAAGTTGACGAAGAAAAATTTTTAGAAGTTGTAAAAAATACGATGATTTCCGGGGCCATAGGGGTAGCTGTCGGCAGAAACGTCTGGCAAGATAAAGATCCGCTTAAAATCACTGAAAAAATCCGGAATATTGTATTTTTTTAGAAATTATGTATACTAATATTCATGTTAACTGTTAAAGCGGAAATTAGAAAAACACTAGGCAAAAAAGTTAAAACTTTAAGGCAAAAAGGAATTTTGCCGGCTGTATTATATGGCCCGGGCATTAAGGACTCTTTAATATTGGAGATTAATTTAAAAGAATTCGGGAAAATTTTTATGGAAGTGGGGGAAAGCGCATTGCTTTCTTTAGAGATAAACGGTAAAAAATCGTTAGTATTGGTCCATGAGATAGAAAGAGATGCTATTTCCGGTGAGTTAATTCATATTGATTTCTATCAGCCAAAAGCAGGGCAAATAATTGAAACAAAAGTTCCATTGGTTTTTGAGGGGATAGCCTTAGCGGTAAAAGACCTTGGCGGAACATTGGTAAAAAATATTCAAGAGGTTCATGTAAGCGCCTTGCCTGAAAATCTGCCGCATCAAATTTTAGTGGATATCAGTACCCTTCGGGTCTTTGAAGACAATATTTTGATTAAAGATTTGGTTTTGCCTCAAGGCGTAAAAATTTTAAAAGATTCAACTGACATCGTAGCCAAGGTTGTTCCGGCGCAGAAAATTAAAGAAGAATTAGCCAAGCCTGTTGAAGAGAAAGTGGCTGAAGTGGAAAAAGTAGGAGATAAAGAAAAAGCCGCTAAGGAGGCGGAAACAAAAGAAACGGTTACGGTTGAAAAAAAGTCAAAATCAAAATAAACCATGCTTTTGAGGATTTTTAAAATCGCCTTATTATCGGTTATTATATTTACACCGATTTTTTTTATTTTAGCTCAAGATGACCCGGTTCAAGAAAAAATAGCGTTGGAAGAAGAGTTGGCAAAATTAGAAGAAGATTTAAAGAAGATAGACCAAGACATTACTAAAACCGAAAAAGATAAAAAAACTCTGCAAAGCCAGGTTTCTCTTCTGAAGCAAAAAATCGCAAAATTAAATTTGCAGATAAAACAGAGCAACGCCATGATAAAAGACTTGGGTATCCAGATTAAAGATACCGAGTCGTCTATTATCCAGACTTCTTCAAAAATTGACGATTCGCGAAAAAAATTAGCTGTTATCATGAGAACAGTTTGGGAAGAAAACCAAACATCTTTAGCTGAAATTATGCTTTTTTCCGATAAGTTGTCCGATTTTTTTGATAATTTGATGTATTTGGAAAAACTTAATTCAAAAAATCAAGAACTGCTGAAAAATATCAAGGATTTGAAAATATATTTGGAAGGTCAAAAGGAATCATTAGATTCAGAAAAAATTGATTTGGAAAAAGTAGTTAAAATGCAAATTCTGCAAAAACAGCAAAACGAGGCGGACCAAAAAGAGAAAGATAATTTTTTGAAATTAACTGAAGCTCAATATCAAAAACAGCTTCAGGATAAAAAAGAGACCCAGAAGATGGCTGCGGAGATTCGGGCAAGAATCTTTGAAATAATCGGCGTGCCTCAAGCTCCGACTTTCGGTGAGGCTTATGCTTTAGCCAAGGAAATAGAAAAAACAACCGGAGTGCGACCCGCTTTTTTACTGGCAGTCTTGACCCAGGAATCAAATATCGGAAAAAATGTCGGCCAGTGTTATTTGCGGAATAAAGAAACTGGCGATGGGGTAGCTGTTTTTTCCGGCAATACAGTGAAGAAAATAATGAAGCCGAATCGGGACGTCCAGCCGTTTTTAACGATTACCCAGGAACTGGGCAGAGATCCTTACAATACGCCGGTTTCCTGCCCGATTCCTTCAGTTGGCGGTTATGGCGGAGCAATGGGACCGGCCCAGTTTATTTCTCCAACCTGGATGGCATACCGAGACAGAATTCAAGCAATTACTGGAAAAACTCCCGACCCATGGGACATTAAAGATTCTTTTTTGGCTGCGGCTCTTTATCTGTCTGATTATGGGGCTAAGTCCCAGACCGCAAGCCAAGAGTGGCGCGCGGCAATGATTTATTTTTCCGGCAGCACTAACAAAAGATATAGGTTTTACGGCGATTCAGTCGCCGCTATCGCTAAAAAATATGAGATTGATATTAAAGCTCTGATTTGAGAGCCTCAATAATCGGTTCCATTTCGCCATTAAGGATTTTTTCCAGCTGGTGGAAACTTTTTTTAATTCTATGGTCGGTCAGGCGGTCTTGAGGAAAATTATAAGTTCTGATTTTCTCCGCCCTTTTGGCTCCGCCGATTTGGATTCTTCTTTTATCTCCCATTTTTTCTGTTGCTTCGGTTTCTCTTCTTTCCAAAAGCCGGGCCTCCAGAATGGCCAAGGCGTTTTCTTTATTTTGAAGAAGATTTCTTTCTGTTTGAGAGGTAACAACCAGTCCCGTGGGGAGGTGGGTTATTCTGGCGGCTGTTTCTCTTTTGTTGACATATTGGCCGCCGGGACCAGATGATTTGTAAACATCAATTTTCAAATCGCTTGGTTTTATTTTAAATTCTGTTTTTTGGGGTTTAGGTAATACGGCTACTGAAACGGTTGAGGTATGAACTCTGCCGGCTTTTTCCGTAGTCGGTATTCTTTGGACGCGGTGAACGCCGCCTTCCCATTTCATTTTGGAAAAAACATCATTGCCTTTTAGCTCAAAAATGATTTCTTTAAAACCGCCTATCTCCGTAGAATTAGAATCCAAAACTTTCTGGCGCCAACCCTGCAATTGGGCGCATTTTGAATACATTTTAAATAAGTCGGTGACAAAAAGACCGGCTTCTTCTCCGCCAGTACCGGCGCGGATTTCCACGATTATCGCTTGGGGAGTTGCTTCTTCTTTTTCTTTTGACGATTCCTCCAGCTCTTTTTCTAAACTTGTTTGCTTTTCCGTTAAATTCCTCAATTCGCCTTCAGCCAAAGAGCTTAATTCCGGATCTTCGCCGGAAGCAATAATTGATTTATTCTCTTGGATTTCTTTTTTTATCTGATCTATTTCTTTTTGTTTTTCAATAATTTTTTCCAATCGTTTTTTTCTCTTAGAGAGTTCTTCAAATCTTTCCCAATCAGAAATAAGCTCGGGCGAGCTAAGTTGGTTTAGTATTTCGTCGTACTCTTTCTTGATATTTTCTAGGCTGAACATTTACTTTTTCTTTGAGACCACTTTTTTTGCCAGGCGTTTTCTGAATTTTTCTACTCGGCCCAGAGTGTCCACCATTTTTTCTTTGCCCGTATAAAACGGGTGGCAGTTGGAGCAAACTTCCACGCTAATAGCTTCTTGAGTGGAGCCAACGGTAAAAGCGTTTCCGCAGGCGCAGTTAACCTTGGCTTTAGGATAATATTTCGGATG
>CAYIJU010000013.1:0-10696 GCA_964363855.1 uncultured Candidatus Saccharibacteria bacterium
GGCGAGGCGGGGGCTGACATTGGTGCTGGAAATTAAAGAATTTGTCTCTTGAATTTTTTTTAAAACATTTAAATAGCGGAGGGTATCCGACGCTGGTGTTGAACATTTTTCCAATAAAAGATCCCGAAAATAAAACAGCCAGGTTGCCAGAATTTCTTTCAGATTGTCTTTCTGGGAAATTTCTTTGGCGTATTGGAAGCGCGAGGATAAATCAGAATTGACCAAACCGGCCACTTCGTTTATATTTCTTTTAAATTCATCTAATTTCTGGGGATCAGAAAAATCAACCGCCCGGCCCGGCCGGCCTAAAGAAAATTCCGCGACTTCTTTGGAAAAATTACTTTCAATTTCTTTTCGAGATAAGGGCTGAAAATTAATTGTTTGGCAGCGGGAAAGAATAGTCGGCAACAAACTTTTCGGATATTCGGCAATTAAAATTAAAAGATTATCTTTTTTCGGCTCTTCTAGTGTTTTTAAAAAGCAATTTTGACTTTCCTGATTCATTGTTTGAGCCTGATCAATAATTGCCACTTTTAAGGGCGCGGAATAAGGCTTGAGAGATAATTTCCAAATTAAATCCCTGATTTGACCGATCTTAATCTCCTTACTTTCTAATTCCGGCTCAACTAAAATCAAGTCGGGGAATGAACAATGCAAATGAGAAGCAAATTCCAAAGCCACTGTTTTTTTCCCTACTTTTTCCGGTCCGGAAAATAAATAAGCGTGAGCCAATCTGTTTGACTCAGCGCTTTTTTCCAAAAGCTTAATTTGTTTTTGGTGGCCAATCAACATTTATTTATCAAGTTTTTAATTTATTAAAAACGCAGATGAAGATGAGATTTATCTCATCGAATCTTACTCATTATGCTTCTTTTATAAATATCCAAGTTTTCCAAAACTATTCCCGTGCCTTTGGCTACGCAAAGCAAGGGTTCTTCAGCTATAGTGCAGGGAACCCCAGTGGCTTTGGCGATTAATTCCGGTAAATTTCTTAAAAGACTGCCACCCCCGGTCAAGACCATGCCCTTATCTATAATATCGGCTGACAATTCGGGCGGCGTTTCCCTTAAAACGCTCTTAATTATCTGAATAATTTCCATTAAAGTGTCGGAAACCGCTTCGCAGACTTCGGCCGAAGAAATTTTTATATTCCGAGGCAATCCCAAAATCAAATCCCGGCCTCTAATTTCTAAAAACCGATTCTCTTTTTCCGGCAAAGCCGTGCCGATTTTAATTTTTATATCTTCTGCGGTTTGTTCTCCAATAGCCAAATTATGCCTTTTTTTGACATAATCAGAAATAGCGGCGTCCATTTTATCCCCGGCTACCCGCACTGAATGCCAATTAACAATTCCGCCTAAAGCAATTACCGCCACTTCAGCCGTTCCGCCGCCAATATCAACAATCATATTGCCGGAAACCGAATTAATTGGAATACCTGCCCCAATAGCCGATAAAACCGGCTCTTTAGCTAAATAAACAGCCTTAGCGCCGGCAGCCATTCCCGCTTCTATGACCGCCCGTCTTTCAGTGGAAGTGATGCCAGCCGGAACTCCAATCATCAACTCGGGTTTTAAAAAACGATAACGGCCGGCAACTTTTTCAATAAAATATCTTATCATTGCCAAAGTCACTCTAAAATCGGCAATTACCCCATCTCTTAATGGCCGATAAATTCTGATAGTATCGGGGGTTCTTCCTGTCATTTCTTTGGCTTCTCTGCCGACTGCTAAAATTTTATTTTCCGCTAAAGTCACAGCAACAACCGATGGTTCCTCCAAAACCACCCCTTTTTTAGGCAGAAAAACCACTGAATTGCAGGTTCCTAAATCAATGCCGATTTTAGTCACGAACATGTGTTTTCATCTTAATAGTTCCGGCGCCAAAAATCAAGACGCCAAAAATAATAAAAATCAAAGGATAGCCCAACGGCAAAATTATCAATCCGCCGACCAAGGCGCCAATAGCGGTTGCCAAGGGAGCAAAAATCGTATCAACGGCCGCCGATTCTTCGGGATATTCCTTAAGCTTAGTGGTCAGCAATCCTGATCGCCCCGAACCCGCCATCAGCCCGCCGACATATTTCCCGATCATAATTAAAAATATTGATAAAAAATTCAAAACGCCGGCAAACGCGCCGAGTAAAATTGAGAATATGCCCACTATCTGGCTGCCCAAAGAAACATTCCTTTCGCTGTTTAATTTTGAAATTCGCTTGATAAGCCAAATTGAAATCGGCACAAAAACAAGAGACAAAACTGAATTAAAAACCAAAATTTGATTAAACGAAAACCCGAAATTTTTTAGAAATAAAATGAAAAAGGCATTATTAAATCCGCCCAATACTAAAACCAAAAATGAAATAAAAATCAAAGGATAATTTTCTTTTTTCCGTAAAACTTCTATTGTTTTCAAATAATTCCGGCCGGATTCTTTGATTTTTATAGGTTCAGTTAAATGGCTGGCCTGCTTTCTTAACCTAATAAAACAAAAAATAGCGTCAAAAAAATGTATAAGAAAACCGAGAGCAAAAACGCCGATAAAGCCGAACTTCCATATCAAAATTGCGCCGATTGCCGGAGAAACCGCATCGCCGAAAGAAGGAGCTGAATAAAACCAGGCAAAAGCCCGGTTAGGATTTTCTAATTTTGAGCCCATTAAAATCGCTCTGGAAGAAACAAAAAACAAAGCAGCTGAAATCCCTAAAATCACTTGAAATAAATAAAAAATAAGATGGTTGGGAAAAATAATCATTCCCAGAGAATAAACGCCATAACCTAAAATTCCCAAAGCCATTAAGATCGCCGGATTTATTTTATGATTTAAAAATCCCACTAAAGGAGCGAAAAAAGCAATCGGCAGATAAATTAAAAAATGGGCGTAGCCGATTTGGGGAGTGGAAAAATTTCTGGAAACCAAAAACAGCGGAAAATATACCGAAAAAATCCGGTAGCCGAACATCAGCAAAAAATGCGAAATAGCCGCATCTCTGGTAATTCTTTCAATCTTCGGAAATATAGTCATATTGTTATAGTTGGAGATCCGATCTCCAACTATTCTATGATTAATTTTTTAATAAATTCTTTATTCTTTTCATACTGCTTTAGCCAATCAGTAAAAAAATCCCTATATCCATTTGACCCATTGAAAAAACTCAATACGAAATCGGTGCTTATTAATGATGGAAAATTTTTAATTCCTAAATAATCCCTGTGGCTAGACCAGCGATATTCTTTCTCTAAAAATTCTAAAGCGCCTTGAACTTCTGAACTAGTTAATCCTTTTTCTTTCCAATCTAGTTTCCAAATATCTAAAGGGTTGGCGTGAATATAACAAATTAACTGAAGAACCTGCGCGTCATTATCAACATGAACTTTCTTATGTTTTCCCTGAAATAATACTCCGCTTCTTTGATATTTAGTATTAAAAAAACTGCTGAAACCTATTCCGAATTTTTGATGAAATTTTGAAAGACCATTTTCTATCACCGGAGTTGAAAAAAGATGATAATGATTCGGCATAAAAGACCAAACCAATAAATCTATTAATTTCTCTTTCGGTCTCTTAATGTTGGAGATCCGATCTCCAACTATTTGGGCTTCGGAATTCTTGCCGAGTCGTTGTTTAAAATTAATTACGGCATTTTTATCGTTAAATTCATAAAGGTCATGGACGCCGCGCAAATAATCTTTATCATCTAAAAATATTTTTCGTTTTTCTACACCCCGATTATAAGTATGATAGAATTCGCTCATTTCTTTATCATACCATGTTGGAGATCCGATCTCCAACTATAGGATCTCCAACTATAATAAAAATAGCGCCCGGGACTGATTTTGTTCAGCCCCGAGCGCTTGGTCACGATATCCTAATTACACCATCCCCATTGTATCCCATTCTAAATCTTTCAGTAATTCTCTAGCGCCTTCCAGATTTTTCTGGTAGCGCTCGCCGTCTTGAGAATTGACGAGATCGCGCCATAATGCTACCGATTCTTCGGCAGAGAGTTTAGCAAGCTTTAGCCACCCGTTTGCTCTGCAAATCTGCGCGGCGCGGAATTCGGCGCCAGCGATATGGTTCTCTGGCGACTTAGTGAATTTGTATATGCCAATTGCGGTATCCATTAGGCCGGGCAAAATTGACAAATATAGTTTTATTGCCTCTTGCTGCCGGGCTTCGTGAAGGACCAACGCACCGTTATTGACAATGTGGCCATTCACAGTGGCGTATGGCACGGACTGCAGAGCGTTTGTTATCATAAACATAATCTCTTCCGCCGGTATCGCAAGACCCTTTCGTACCGCCATAATCATCATATTTATCCTGACATTATCCCGAGCCATACTCAACGGAATTCTTTTCATCACATCATCCGCTGTATGAATATCACTATCTCTCTGTAGAATCCCGTGGGCATATCCCCTCAGGGCCGACTCGCCAATCTCATTGAGCGGAGAATAGTACTCGGCGAGAGCCGACATTATGGGCAGGGACTCGTCATATTCGCCGAGCTGATGATGTGCCCATGCCTTTTCGAGCAACTTTTCGTCGTTTTTTGTATTCCTTGACACCTCCTCGCTTTGTACCGCCGCGATTATCTCGCGGTTTTTCCCCTGCTTTTTCCATTCTCGGATTTCTTCAACTGTCGCCATGATTCCTCCTTTATTTTTTACCATTCTGTTTTTTTGTCTCCTTGGCAGGACAAATAAGGCATCTCCTTATTCTAAAAGTCGTCCCGCCAGCAGGATTTTTCTTTTCCCGCCATCCGCCCCACTTGTGCCGACCATCAGGACATTTTATCATTTTGCTATACATTTCCTTTCTTCAATTGTTAAAGATGAGTTATCTTAACAACTTAATAAAATTTTGTCAAACAAAATCCACAGATCTAGAAATGTCATAGGTGTCACCTATGACATTTCTAATGTTAAGTCCTTGATCTCGTTAAAACCTTTATTTAATTCGGTTTTATACAAAATCCAATTTTCTACTAATTCTTTAATTTTATTTTGACCACCAAAGGTATTAAATAGAAAATCGCGTTGGGTAACAGAAGGAAAATTCTTTTCACCAATACAATCTAAATAACTAGACCAGCGATAAGATTTTAAATACTCCATTGCTTTTTCCGGGTCTTTGGCCCCCATTTCTTTCCAATTTCTTTCTAAAAGTTCGATGGGATTAGTAAAAATATAACAAACGACGTTCATTAATTGGTTATCGGTTTTAATATGTATCGCTTTAAAAGAACCCTGGAATAAAGACCCCATCCTTTCTCGATTATATTTTTTATTAAAATAAGCAACATAAGAATTACCTAGTTTTTTCATAAAAAGGGAAATTCCGCCATCAGTTAATTGACGCACAACTAAATGATAATGATTCGGCATCAAACAAAAAGTTAAAATTTCCACCAAAGGCTCCCTCTTTTTATTAAAAATGTCATAGGTGTCACCTATGGATTTTTGCGCCTTTATCTTTCTGCGGGCCCCTATCCTATCTCGCATTATTACAAAATTTTTATCGTTGCATTCAAAAAGGCAAAAAATAAAACGGAAATAATCCGAAACCTGCTGGAAAATCGTTCTTTTTTCAACGCCGCGATTTAAAATATGATAAATTTCGCCATTAACGAATTTCGGTTGTTTCATAGAGTGAAAAATGTCATAGGTGTCACCTATGACATTTTATCTAATTGATTAAAATTCGTCAATCAGATACGATAAAGAAAATATGAAAAAACGAACAAGGACAATTTTATTTTTCTCTCTTTTTTTTATTTTTATATTATCTACGCCGGCGATTATTCTCTACTCCCAAGGATATCGCCTTGATTTAGAAAAAAGAAAAATCACCCAAACAGGCGGAATTTTTTTGCATATAGAGCCGAAACAAGCGGAAATTTATATTAACGACAAGCTTGCTAAAAAAACTGATTTTTTCTTCGGCTCTGCTTTGCTGGAAAACCTTTTGCCGGGCGGATACAAAATTAAGATAAAAAAAGAAGGATATTATCTTTGGGAAAAAAATCTGGAAGTAAAGGAAAAACAGGTGACTGAAGCAAAAAATATTACCCTGATACAGAGAAGGGTTGGCTTTACGATTTTAACTAAAAATATTAAAAATTTTTGGCCTTCCCTTGACGGGAAAAAATTAGTTCTTTTAGAAAACGATAAAAACGGCGCGACCTTAAAACTATATGATCTGCAAAAAAATCTTAAAAGCATCTTAACCGAGGAAGAAAAAAAGATATATCCTACTTCAACCGCTGCTGATTCAACCTCCACCGACATTATTTCGCCCGACAAAAAGAAATCAGCGGTTTTTTCTGATTCTGAAATTTGGATTTTTTATCTGAAAGATATGGCGGAACAGCCGACAAAAAAAGCCGGAGAAAAACAATTCTTGTCCCGGCTTTCAGAAAAGATCGACGATGTTTTCTGGTTAGACAATAATTATTTAATATTCAACAGCGGCAATAATATAAAAATTGCGGAAACCGATGACCGCGACAGAATTCAAATATGGGATATCGGTAGTTTTCCTTCGCCTAAAATATTTTTCAACCAAGCCGACAAAAAACTCTATATTCTAAGCGAAAACACTCTTTATCAATCGGAAAATCTTATAAAATAACCCTATAAAAATCAGAAAACCTCACAAGTGTGAGGTTTCACTCCGGAGAGACTAAGTGGACATTAACTTTTATTCCATTCTAGATTATATTTCCAAATCAAGATTCTATTTTAACTGCCCACTTAGTCTCCCCTGAGAAAATATCTAATTTTTAAAGTACATCCACATTATACACCCCCAATATTTTTTGTCAAGAGCACGAGTCCCGCAAGGCGGGACGATGTGCGAAGATGAGGGCACAATTGCCCTCATCGCCCCCTTATGCAGTTTGGCTGATTTTATCCTTAAATTGTTCCCATTTGATTTCCCCTTTTCCGGCGGTGATGCAAATTTCTTTAAACTGGCAATACTGGCACTGCCAATCATCGGGATAGGTCGGAATCTTATCCGGAATAATATTTGTATCAATTTTATTTTTAAGATCGGAAAGACCGGCCAATAAAACTTTCGCTTTGGCATCGTCAAAATCAACGACAAACTCTTTCAGCTCCTGATTGTCCTTACTGACATAAAGTAAAATTCCTTTTGAAATTTTAAAGAAATTCAAATAAAGTTGAAGCTGATTAACATTTTCTTCTTTAGGTTCTTTCAGGGTCCGGAAGATCATGCTATTCATACTTTTAATATCAAGAACGTATAAATCTTTGCCATCGGAAATTATAGCGTCGGCTCTGCCTGAAACTAATTCTTGGGGCGGAATATTAACTTCCGAAGCCACAACGTGAAGCTCTCTGATGCTCAAAAGCGGCTTCATTATAAGCTGATGGATAGAATCGCCATGGTCAAACATTCTTAAGACTCTGGCTTCCATCGCTTCTCTGGGCGCATTTTTAAATTTAAAAAAAATTGCCCGGGGGCATTTCCCGGCATCGGTGATATAAAAGTGACTCTGCTCTCTGGCTTTTTCTCTATCCAAATAAAATTTATCGATAAGTTCTCTTAGCATAAATCAACGAATATCTAATCAGCCGCGAATATACGAATTCGTAAATTCGGAAAAAATTCGTTATTCGCTGATTTTTACCTTTTTGACCATTGAGGAGCTTTTCGGGCTCTTTTTAAGCCGAATTTCTTTCTCTCTTTCATCCTCGGATCCCTGATTAAAAAACCAGCTTTTTTTAATCTTGTTCTGAATTCGGGGTTGACGGCAACAATGGCTCTGGCAATTCCATGCCTGATGGCTTCAGCTTGGCTGTGTGAACCTCCTC
Source organism: uncultured Candidatus Saccharibacteria bacterium (assembly GCA_964363855.1). Classification (GTDB taxonomy): domain Bacteria; phylum Patescibacteriota; class Minisyncoccia; order Minisyncoccales; family CAZWNE01; genus JBBTTI01. The sequence continues at coordinate 7,845 of CAYIJU010000013.1, forward strand.
CCTTGACTATAGCTGTAAGGCCAAACTTACCGATAATATCCATTATGAAAAGCGGGGCTTTGACAATTTCCTGAAGTTCAGAACTTAAAAAATAATTTTCCAACGATTTGCCGTTGACGACAAATGTTTTTTCTCCCTCGGAAAAAAGCCTGACTCTGGCACTGGCCGTTTTTCTCCGGCCGGTTGCTTCAAGATATTTTTTTTCTTCAATTTGTTTAACCTTTGCCATACTATTTTATTTTTAATCGTTTTATCATTCTATCTCTTAATTTATTTTTAGGTAGCATACCCAAAACAGCTCTTTGCAAAACAAGAATGGGTTTTTCTTCAAAAACTTCTTTCAAAGGCGTAAGCGTTTTATTCCCCAACCATTCCGAATGCCTAAAATATTTTTTTTGCTCCAGTTTTTTCCCGGTAAATTTCATTTTTTGAATATTTTTTACCACGACTAAATCTCCCATATCAAGATAAGGGACATAATCCGGTTTTTGTTTGCCTCGCAACAAAACTGCGATCTGGGAAGCTAATCTGCCCAAAACCTTATCGGTGGCGTCAATTGTATGGATTTCTCTTTTTAACATAAAACAAATTTATTTATCGACCAACTAATTCAATAATAGCCATTTTCGCCCCATCTGATTTTCTCAGACCAAGTTTTATAATTCTTGTATATCCTCCTTTTCTTTCTTTGTATTTGGGAGCAATCTCATTAAATAGCTTCTTAACCATTTCTTTTGAAAACTTTTTAGCTAACAATCGGCGGGAAACTAAAGTACCGCTCTTTGCCAGAGTAATCTGTTTTTCCGCGAAAGGAGCCATTGTTTTGGCCTTGGCCTCGGTCGTCCGGATTTTTTCTCTCAAAAAAAGAGCGCTGGCCAATCCTCTTAATAAGGCCTTCCTTTGATCGGTTTTTCTACTTAGTTTTCTTCCCCGTCTTCCTTTTCTCATGTTTTTTAACTGTCTTAACTTTTTTTTCTTGAACCGGCTCTTCGGCTTTTTTTTCAAATGTTTCTCTCAAAAGGGAAAAATGTTGGACTAATGTTTCGGCTACCTGGAAAAAAGCATCTTCAGGCGTGATTATGCCATCGGTTTCAATCTCTAGAAATAGCCGGTCGAAATCAGTTCTTTCTCCAACTCTCATATTTTCCACCTTGAATCCCACTCTTTTAATCGGGGTGAAAATAGCGTCAACCGGAATTACTCCCGCTCCCAATTCCTCGCCTTTTTTCCTTGCATCTTGAGATAAATAACCTATTCCCTTTTCTACCAAAATTTCCATCTCCAATTCGGCTGATTTAGAAGTTAAGGTGGCAATATGGCAATCAGGAGTTGCTAATTCTAATTGACTAGGCAGGTCAAAATCACTTCCTTTAACTGTTTTTTCTCCTTTTATTTTTAAAATTGCTTTCTGGGATTCTTCTCCAAATAATCTGAATCTCAATTGTTTCAGATTTAAAATTATTGATACTACATCTTCCATTACTCCCTCAATGGTGGAAAATTCATGAGAAACATTTTTAATTTTAACTTGAGTTATAGCCGCTCCTTCTAAAGAAGAAAGCAGAACCCGCCTCATTGAATTTCCAATGGTAACTCCGTATCCCGGATAAAGAGCTTCTATTTCAAAAACAGCTTTATTTTTTTCGGCTTTGACGATTTTTGGTTTTATTGGCAGTGATATCATATTATTAAATATTAACTAATTATCGCGAATAAAACTCAAACACGGTTGGAATTTCGGCCGGCGGAGCGGCTTCTTCCAAAGTCGGTTCCCCTATTACTTTGCCTTCCATTTTTTCCGCATCTAACATAAGCCAGACGGGCGGAGTTTGTTTTTTTAATAATGGTTTTAAATTCTGTAACATTGTTTTCTGAGATTTTGAAATCCGGATCTGCAATGTATCATTTTTTTTCAACTGGAAAGAAGGAATTTTAGTTGATTTCCCATTAACCATAAAATAACCGTGAGAAACCATCTGCCTTGCCTGAGCTCTTGATTTGGCGAATCCTAACCGAAAAACAATATTATCTAATCTTTTTTCTAAAACTTGGATCAATAAAATTGCCGGATCCTTAAGATTTTGTCCTCTTCTGCCGAGAATTTTTTTCACGTAATTCTTAAATTGCTGCTCTCCCAGATTATACCATCTTTTCAAACCTTGTTTTTGTCTCAGTTCTCTGCCGTATTCAGAAAGTTGACGCCGTCTTCTTTTACCCTTTGGACCGGGCGGTGTTGGCCTTTTAATAAAAACACACTTTGGAGAAAGACATCTTTCACCTTTTAAAAATAATTTCTGGCCCTGTTGACGGCAAATTTTGCAATGGTTAATTGGCATAATTTTTTATACTCTTCTCGGCTTTTTAGGTTTGCAGCCATTATGGGGTATAGGAGTAATATCTTTAATAGAATCAATTTCCAAACCCCTGGCAGCCAGCGACCTTATGGCAGATTCTCTGCCTGATCCTATACCTTTTACAAAAATTTTTACTTTTTCAATTCCCATTTTTTTTGTTCTTTCCGCAATAGTTTCCGCTACTTTAGAAGCAGCAAATGGCGTAGCTTTTTTAGCTCCCTTGAAACCGATCGCTCCGGCCGAAGCCCAAGTCAAAACATTTCCTTTGGCATCGGTTACGTTGATAATCGTATTATTATAAGAAGAGAAAATATAAATCTGGCCTTCGGTAGTTTTTTGCCGCGGTTCTATTTTAACTTCTTTTTGGAGCTTGGTATCAACTTTTTCTCTTTCTTTTATCAGCTCCTCCTGATTTTGAACAATAATCTTTTTTTTGCCCATAATATTATTTTATGTTGGCTCGGCTGCCGGTTTTCTGCCCGATCCGACAGTTTTTCT
>CAYIJU010000014.1:0-10487 GCA_964363855.1 uncultured Candidatus Saccharibacteria bacterium
AATTAATCGATGCGGTTAAAGTTACTTTAGGGCCAAAAGCAAGATTGGTTGTTTTGGACAAAGGCTTTGGCGCGCCTGAAATTTCCGACGATGGCGTCAGTATCGCTAAAGAGATAGAACTGGAAGACAAGGTTGAACAGTTAGGCGTGGAAATAGTCAAAGAAGTGGCTGAAAAAACAAGTGGTATTGCCGGAGACGGCACAACTACTTCTATGATTTTGACCGGAGCGATGATCTCGGAGGGAATTAAAAATGTGGCGGCCGGAGCTGATCCCTTGGCTTTAAGAAGGGGAATGCAGAAAGGAGTTCAGGCCGTGATTGAATCTTTAAAACAAAAATCAAAATCAATTTCTAAAAAAGAAGAAACATCCCAAGTAGCGACCATTGCCTCCTTGGATCAAGAAGTCGGCAATTTAATCGGCGAAGTTTTTGCTGAAGTGGGCAAAGACGGCGTTATCACCGTTGAAGAATCAAAAAAATTCGGTTTGGAAAAAGAAATAGTCAAAGGATTGCAGTTTGATCGGGGATATGTTTCGCCCTACATGGTGACTGACACGGAAAGAATGGAAGCGGTTTTAGAAGATCCTTATATTTTATTGACCGATAAAAAAATATCTTCTTTGCAGGAGATTCTGTCTATTTTGGAAAAAATAGTCCAAGCCGGCAAAAAAGAATTGGTCATTATCGCCGATGAAATTGAAGGCGATGCTTTAGCTACCTTATTGGTCAATAAATTAAGAGGAGTTTTTAATGCTTTGGCTATTAAGTCCCCCGGTTTTGGCGATAGAAAAAAAGAAATGATGCAGGATATTGCAGTTATCACCGGTGGCCAAGTCATTTCTGAAGAATTAGGGTTAAAATTGGAAAATGTCACCTTAGATCAGTTGGGCCGGGCCAGAAAGCTAGTCGTTACAAAAGAAAAAACCACAATTATTGAAGGCAAGGGCAAAAAAGAAGATATTGATGCTAGAATCAATCAGATTAAAAATGAAATAAAAACTACCGAGTCTGATTTTGACAAAGAGAAACTGCAAGAAAGATTGGCCAAGCTTTCGGGCGGCGTTGCCGTGATTAAAGTTGGCGCGGCCACGGAGCTTGAACAGAAAGCCAAACAAAAGAAAACAGAAAACGCTCTTAATGCGACAAGAGCTGCTATTGAAGAAGGGATTTTACCCGGCGGCGGCACAGCTCTTTTAAGAGCTATTCCGGTTTTAGAAAAAATGAATTTGGTTGGCGATGAAAAGACGGGTTTAAATATTTTGAAAAAAGCTCTTGAGGGGCCCATCAGACAAATTACTGCCAATGCCGGCTTAGACGGGGCGGTAGTTATAGCCAAAATATTAGAAATGGAAGATTCCTTTGGTTTTGATGCTCAAAAAATGGAATATCTGGATTTAATTCAGTCTGGCGTTATTGACCCGACTAAAGTTGTCAGAACTGCTTTGGAAAACGCCACTTCAGCCGCTTCTATGTTTTTAACGACCGAATGCGTAGTGGCGGAAAAACCGGAAGAAAAGAAAGACAAAGGCGGTATGCCTCAGATGCCGGAGTACTAATTTAAATTAAAGAGAAACTCCTCCATAGGTTGAATCTGGAGGAGTTTTTAGTTATACTGAAAAATAGAAAGGCCGCAGAAAATTTTTAATATTTTTAAATATATGGGTTTAACAACAATAATTTTAATAATCGCAGGAGTCTTAGTTTTATGGTTCGTCATCACCTATAATCGCTTCGTCACTCTTCGCAATCGGATGAAGGAGGCATGGGCGGATATAGATGTTCAACTGAAAAGGAGATATGATTTGATTCCTAATTTGGTGGCAATAGTCAAAGGATACGCCGCTCATGAAAGCGGAGTATTTGAAAGAGTCACCGAGGCCAGAACAAGAGCAATAGGAGCTCAAACGCTTAAAGAAAAAGGAGAAGCGGAAAATATATTGTCTTCCACATTAAAATCCCTTTTTGCCGTTTCGGAAAATTATCCTGATTTGAAAGCATCTGCTAATTTTTTGGAATTACAGAGAGAGCTTACTGACACTGAAGACAAAATACAGGCCGCCAGAAGATTTTATAACAGCAATGTTCTGGAACTTAATAATAAAGTCCAGAGTTTTCCGGCCAATATGATCGCCAATATGTTTAACTTCAAACAGGGAGAATTTTTTGAACTGCAAGAAGCCGCAGCTAAAGAGCCGGTATTAGTTAAATTTTAGAACTTAGAAACTCCGTTTCTAAGTGAGAAACGGAGTTTCTTTCAACAATGACTCTATATAACCAATCAGAATCTAATATCAGGAAGACATGGGCGTTAGTTTCGGTTTTCCTGGTAATAATCATCGGTTTGGGCTGGGTATTCAGCCAATATTTTCAGAATCCGGTAATTTTGGTCTATGCCGTAATTTTCAGTTTATTAATGAATGTCGGCAGTTTTTGGTATTCCGATAAAATTATTTTATCTTTGACAAAAGCCAAGCCGATTGAAAAAAGAGATAATCCTGAACTTTACCGGCTGGTTGAAAATCTTTGCATTACCGCCGGCTTGCCCGTTCCCGGAATTTATATTCTGAACGAACCACAGCCAAACGCCTTTGCCACGGGCAGAGACAAAAATCATGCCGTTATCGCGATAACGCGGGGACTGCTGGAAAAACTGGATAAAGCAGAGCTGGAAGGAGTTATTGCTCACGAGTTGTCGCACATTGGAAATAAAGATATGCTACTGATGACAATGGTGGTAGTTTTAGTCGGTTTTATCGGCATTATTTCTAATTTTTTTACAAGGTCTTTGCTATTTGGCGGGACAAGAAAGCGGGATGGTTCAATTCTGGCTTTAGCCGGGATAGTTTTGGCGATTCTGGCGCCGGTTGTGGCGATACTAATCCAGATGGCGATTTCCAGGAAGCGGGAATTTTTAGCCGATGCATCAGGCGCTTTATTGACTCGCTATCCCGAAGGATTGGCTCGAGCTTTAGAAAAAATTTCAGCCGATAAAAATACTTTGAACGTTGCGTCTTCGACCACTGCCCATTTATTTATCGCCAATCCATTTAAGGGTCAGGGATTAGCTAATTTGTTTTCAACTCATCCGCCCGTTGGAGAAAGAATAAAAATATTAAGAAAAATGACAATATGAAAAAAATTAGAGTAGGCATAATCGGCGTCGGCAATTGTTTCGCCGGATTAATTCAGGGCATAGAATATTATAGGAAAGATAAGAAAAAAGTCCCGGTCGGCTTAATGCACCTTAAAGTCGGGCCTTACGATTTTAAAGATATTGAATTTGTTTCGGCTTTTGATGTTGGCGCAAATAAAATCGGAAGGACATTGGATAAAGCCGTTAAAAAATCCTACCCCGATTGAGAAACTGGAAAAAGAAATTATAAAGGAAATTAAAAAATCAAAAACTGAAATTTTGGTAAACTATTTGCCGGTAGGGTCGCAAAAGGCAACCGAATTTTGGGCCGAGGTTGCTTTGAAAACCGGTTGCGCCTTTGTCAATTGTCTGCCGGCTTTTATCGCTTCAAAGGAAGACTGGGCGGCAAAATTTAAAAGAAAGGGAATTCCGATAATCGGAGACGATATTAAGGGACAGGTTGGGGCAACTATTGTCCATCGAGTTTTAACCCGCCTTTGCGATGACAGGGGAACGATAATTGACAGGACTTATCAAATAAATGTCGGCGGTAATACTGATTTTTTGAATATGCTGGAAAGAAGCCGTTTGGAAAGCAAAAAAATAAGCAAGACCGAAGCGGTAACCAGTCAAATCAGCAAAGATATTAAGGCGGATAATGTTTATATCGGGCCGTCTGATTTCATTCCGTTTTTAGCCAATACCAAACTTGCTTTTATGAGAATAGAGGGTAGGATGTTTGCAGACGTGCCTTATTCAATTGAATTAAGATTGGATGTTGATGATAAAGCCAACAGCGCCGGCGTTGTTATTGACGCTATCCGTTGCGCCAAACTTGCCTTAGACAGAAAATTAGGCGGCTATCAGGAAGTCAGCTCTTATTTTATGAAACATCCATTGATCCAAAAAACCGACAGCGAAGCGAAAAAAACAGTTGATGATTTTATAAGCAACAAAAAGAAAAGATAAAAATAATCAAGGAACACGGAGGGTTCGCATAGCGGTCTAGTGCGGCTGTTTGGAGAACAGCTATGTCGAAAGGCATCACAGGTTCGAATCCTGTACCCTCCGCAATGTAAAATTATGGACCACATAGCTATAATGAAAAAATCGTGGGGATTGATCGGGAAGATTATTTCCGGGGAGAAGAAAATTGAGTCCAGATGGTATAAGTAACAGCGTTAAACGTTAAAGGTTAAACATATTATAAAGAATTAAAAAGAGATGCTTCTGGATTACATAAAAGCCTTTCAAGATTGGTGTAAATTAAAAATTGCCCCTTGGGGCAAGTCTAGCAAAATTGTTTTCAAGCAGAGTGATATTTGGTGGTGCAGTTTAGGGATGAACTTGGGTGAGGAGATTTTCGGCAAAGGAGTAAAATTTACTCGTCCCGTTTTAGTATTCAGAAAATTTACCAGTAATTCTTTCTTGGGATTACCCTTGACCGCTCAGGAAAAGCAGGGCAGTTGGTATGTAGGAATTACTATCCATGGCGAGAAAAGCTACGTGATGCTCAATCAAGCTAGAATTTTAGACAAGAAACGATTAACCAATAGGATCGCAACCTTAGATGACTCCGATTTTAAGAAAGTGAGAGATAGGTTTTTGGAGTTTTATGGTTCCTAAAAATAGTCACCCCGCCTTTTAAAGGGCGGGGATCAGTGGGAAAATCCCAAATTGTATTTTTATAATAGCAAGCGGCAGCAAGCCTGTCAAGCCGCATAACTGTTTAAGTTTGACTTTACTCGATTGCCCAGTATTATAATAACTATGGACCACATAGCTATAATGAAAAAATCGTGGGGATTGATCGGGAAGATTATTTCCGGGGAGAAGAAAATTGAGTCCAGATGGTATAAGTCAAAACGCTCTCCGTGGGGGAAAATTGAAAAAGGAGATACAGTTTATTTTAAGGATTCAGGCGAGCCGGTATCAATCAAGGCAGAAGTGAAGAAAGTCATTTCTTTTTCTGATTTAACTCCGCAAAAAGTAAGTCAGATTTTAAATAAATACGGCAAAGATATTGGAATTGGAAAAAGTAAAATACTTGAATTTGTTGAGTTATTCAAAAATAAAAAATACTGCCTGCTGATATTTTTAAAAAATCCCCAAAAAATAAAGCCGTTTGAGATAAATAAGGCCGGCTTCGGGGCAATGTCAGCCTGGCTGACCACTGAAGATATTGCTGAAAGAAAAAAGTGATTAACGTTGACTAATTGTCTGACTTTGATAAAGTGAAAATATATGGCGAGGCAATTTACAGCGATTTATAAAAAAAGCGGGAAATGGTATTTAGGCTGGATAGAAGAAATTCCAGGAGTGAATACCCAAGGAGCAACCCTCAAAGAGGCGAAAGAAAACCTTAAAGAGGCGCTTTTGTTGATTTTGGAAACCAACAAGTTTCTTAATCAAAGAGAAATTTCTAGGGGAAATATTATTCGTGAGCCGCTCTCCGTTTCTTTACGATGAAACGTAATGATTTAATCAAACATCTTTTAAGGAATAATTGTATTTTTATCAGGGAGGGCGCAAAACATAGCGTCTTTTTTAATACCTTGGCAAGAAGATCGTCTACCGTTCCTCGCCACAATGATATAAATAATTTTTTAGCGAAAAAAATCTGCCAAGACTTGGGTATAGAATTACCAAGATAAAGGTCTAGTTAAAAATATAAAAATATTAAAATATATGGAAAACAATACAAAACTTGCGTTATCAATTTTGCCGGATAAAATAGGCATCTGCCATTTGGATAAAAACAGCCCCATTCCCGAATGGGCTCAGGGCGAAAGCAATTTCACTTCTGTGACAAGAACATTGAATGAGCTTTCAATAATTTTGCCTCAAGAAAAAATTCCGGCAGGGATTTTAGCTGAAAATGATTGGCGGGTTTTCAAAGTACAGGGCCCTTTGGGATTTTCTCTGACCGGCATCGTCGCTTCTCTGGCAAAACCTTTATCCGATGCCGAGATCAGCATATTCTATGTTTCAACCTATGAAACAGATTATCTTTTGGTTGAAGATAAAAATTTGGCAAAAGCTAAAGAAATTTTAGGCAAATTCTGCGAGATTAAATAAATGGAACAAATTTTAACGTCAACGCCAATTTTATTGGCAATTATCGCTTGGGTTCTACCCTGGAAAGGAGTGGCTTTGTGGAAAGCCGCTAAAAATGGCCAGAAAAACTGGTTTATTGCCATGCTTATTTTAAACACTCTGGCGATTTTGGAAATTGTCTACATTTTTTACTTTTCCAAACCAAAAAATAACTTACAAGGTTGATATGGAAATTAAAGACAAGGAACTTCATCGGGTGACTTCCACCGCCATAATTCATAAGGACGGCCTGCCTGCCGGCGAGGCAGGAAAGTATCTTTTAACCCAGAGAAGCTTAAGCAAAAAAGAGACTTAGAAACTCCGTTTCTAAGTGAGAAACGGAGTTTCTTTAAACGAGTTATTATTTTATGTTTAATTCGCCAATTGAGGAAATAAAAAATCGGCTGGATATTGTAGAAGTGGTGGGGAGTTATATCAAACTCCAAAAAACCGGCATAAATTACCGGGCCGTTTGTCCTTTTCATTCGGAAAAAAAGCCGTCTTTTTTTGTTTCGCCGACCCGTCAGATGTGGCATTGTTTCGGCGGTTGCCTTCCGGCTGGTTCTTTTATCAAAACGAAAAAAGGATATCACAATATTGAGGAGATAAAAATTGGGCAGATGGTTCTCACTCACAAAGGAAGATACATGCCGGTTATCAAAACCTATAAAAAACCATACGATGGCGAGATGGTAGATATAAGGGTGCGTAAATCCAGCAGCATAATTTCTTTGACTGATAATCATAAAGTTTACGTTATAAGAACTAAGAATTGCAAACAAAAATCGCGGGAAAGTAGAATTTGCCGACAGCGATGTCGGCAAAAATGTCCCACTAAATATTTTTTAAATTACAAAATAGAAGAAATACCAGCTGGCGAGATAACCCTAAACGATTATTTGCTTTTTCCGATTGATAAAAAAATAGTTGACATTCCGCTTATTGCTCTTAACAATTATTTAACCCGCAAATTAAGTGACCACGACAGAAGGTCAAAGAAACTTCCAAAAACGGTAAAAGTAGATGAAGCTTTATTAAAGCTTTTGGGATATTGGATCGCTGAAGGAAGCACTGATAAATACGGGCATTTAATGTTTAGTCTTGGTAGCCACGAAAAAGAATTTACCCGAGATATTATTAAAATCGTTAAAACTATTTTTGGTTTTGATGCTACTATTCGTAGAAAAAAAGATCGGCCATCGAGTATAGATATAATAGTTAATCATTCAAATCTTGCCAATATCTTTGAAAACTTGTGCGGTAAGGGAGCGGTAAACAAGCATATTCCGTTTGAGTTCCAAAATCTTCCTTTAGTTAAGCAGAAAATAATTTTAGAAGCAATTTTCAGGGGCGATGGTAATACTGGTAGGGTAAGTAAGGCTATAACAAGGAGATATTTTAAGGTGATTGATACTATTTCCCTAATTTTAACAGAGCAGTTAAGAGACCTTTTGTTGAGATTAGGAATTGTACCGACAATTATAACGCAGAAGCCGAGGATCGATAAAAAAGGAGTTTCTCATAGAAAATCATATAAAATTCATTGGCAAGAGGATATTAAATTGCACTTCGCTGATATTAATAAAATAAATAATGTGTCCTATGCGTTTTTCCCGATAAAGGAAATTAAAAAAAGAAAATTTCTGGGAGATGTTTATAATTTTACAGTGGAAGAAGACCATTCGTACGCGACGGAAAATTTTGCTGTTTCTAATTGCGGCGAAGGAGGCGATATTTTTAAATTCGTCATGAAAATTGAAGGCGTGGAGTTTGGTGACGCTTTGCGAATTTTAGCGGCTAAAGCCGGAGTGGAATTAAAAAAACAGAAGCCCGAAGAAATCGTTTGGGCTACGGAAAGAAATCGGCTTTACGAAATTTGCGAATTGGCCACCAGATTTTTTGAAAAACAGCTGGGGGCAAGTTTATCCGGCCAAGAAGCTAAAAAATATCTTTTAGGCCGGGGCATAAGCGAAGAAAGCATTAAAAAATGGCGCGTAGGATATTCGCCCGACACTTGGCAGGGATTGTCCGATTTTTTAACCGGTCAAGGCTATCGAAAACAAGAGATTGAAAAAGCCGGACTAGCTTTAGCCGGGGAGAAAGGTTCTTTTTATGACAGGTTTCGAGGCAGAATTATTTTTCCCATTTGCGACTTAAATTCCCAAGTCGTCGGTTTTGGCGGCAGGGTTTTTAAAGATAAAGATAAAACCGAAGTCGCCAAATACGTTAATACTCCCAATACTATTTTATACGATAAAAGCCGGATTCTTTACGGCCTAGACAAGGCCAAGGTTGATATCAGAAAACAGGACTCCTGCATTTTGGTTGAAGGTTATACCGACGCAATTATGGCGCACCAAGCGGGAACTAACAATGTTATCGCCACTTCCGGCACGGCACTGACTCCTTTTCAGCTGAAAATTTTAAAAAGATATACGGAAAATTTAATTTTGGGGTTTGATATGGATATTGCCGGAGAGAACGCCACTAAAAGAGGAATTGATTTAGCTCAATTATTAGGATTTAATTTAAAAGTTGTCCGCTTAGCCGAAGGCAAAGACGCCGCCGAGATAATCTCCACTAATCCCGGGGCATGGCAGGAAGCCGTAAAAAATCTGAAATCAATTATGGAATTTTATTTTGAGTCGGCCTTTAAGGGCCGGGATGCCAAAACTCCCGAGGGCAAGAAAGCGATTTCTAAAATTTTATTGCCGGATTTGAAGCGTTTGCCGAATCAGATTGAAAAATCATTTTGGATTCAAAAACTGGCCAGAGATTTGGAAGTTAAAGAAACCGATATTATTGAAGAATTAAAAAAAGTGAAGCTGGAAGAGCAGCTATACGGATTAGAACCGGAAGAAATGGCCAATTTGCTCCAGAAATCAAAACAAGAACTTTTGGAAGAGCGGTTATTGGTGATGGTGTTAAAAAATCCTAAAAATGCTAATCTGATTGGAGAAAGCCAACTTTCTTCTCTTTCTTCCCAGGGTCGGGCGATTCTGACCAAACCTGAGGAAGTTAAGGATTATTTTAACTATCTTTCTTTGAAAGCTGAGTCGGAAGAGATTGAAGAAAAAGATATTATTCCTGAAATCCAATTTTGTCTGAAGGCGATGGGAACATCCGGCGTGAAAAAAGAACTGGATGTTATTATAAAAGATATCAAAAATGCCGAAGCCCTAAAAGATCAAAAGAAAATTGATGAGCTTTCTATAAAATTCAATCAGGTGTCAAAGAATTTGAATAATCTGTAATCTATGTCTAATAAAAAAATAAAAAAGGCAAAAAAAATTAAAACCAAAAAAAGACGCATAAAAGTTCAGGGGAAAAAGGGAAAAATTAATCTTCGGCCAGCCGGAGCTTCGGCTATGGCGGGCAGAAGGGGATTTATCAGCCAAAAGAAAAAAACAAAAATTCCTTTGGGCAGGCCGAAGAAAGTTTTTTTACCGGAAAAACTCAAAGAGCTGATTGAAAAAGGAAGAATCCGGGGTTTTGTCACCCAATCGGAAATTTTATATTCTTTTCCGGAAGCCGAGATGGATATCAGAGGCTTGGATGAACTTTATGGCACTCTTGAAAAAAGCGGAATTGAAATAAAAGAGGCCAGAGAGTTTTTGGAAACCAAAGAGGCAAAGCCGGATAAGGATACATATGTCCCTAAAGTAGAAGCGGCCCCCATAGATCCTGTCCAGATGTATTTAAAAGAAATCGGCCAAATTTCCTTTGTTTCGGCTGAAGAAGAAAAGGATCTGGCAAAAAGAATTGAAAAAGGCGATATGGAAGCGAAAAAGAGATTGGCTCAAGCTAATTTGCGCTTAGTTGTTTCTATCGCCAAAAGATATGTCGGCCGTTCGCCCAATTTAACGGTTTTGGATTTAATTCAGGAAGGAAATTTGGGTTTGTTTCGGGCAGTGGAAAAATTTGATTGGCGCCGGGGATATAAATTTTCCACTTACGCCACTTGGTGGATCAGGCAGGCAATAACCAGAGCCTTAGCCGATCAGGCAAGAACAATCAGAATTCCGGTTCATATGGTGGAAACTCTTTCCAAATACAGCCAGGTAAAGCGCCGGCTTTTGCAGGAGTTGGGCCGGGAGCCCTTAGCCGAAGAAATTGCCGCAGAAATGGGCGTAGAGGTGGAGAAAGTCCACCAGATAAGTAAAATTTCCCAAGAAGCGGTTTCGTTGGAAACGCCGGTTGGCGAAGACGAAGAGGACTCGGTTTTGGCGGAATTTATTGAAGATGAAAAAGCAGTTGC
>CAYIJU010000015.1:0-10159 GCA_964363855.1 uncultured Candidatus Saccharibacteria bacterium
GATAAAAATATAAAGGAAGCAGAGGAAGAATTTAATAAATTAATGCTTCAAATTCCTAATTTGCCGTTTGACGAAGTCCCAACCGGCAAAGACGACAGGGAGAATGTTGTTTTAAGAGAATGGGGCAAGAAACCTAAATTTGACTTTAAAATTAAGGATTATATGGATGTTGCTCAAGAACTTGACCTAATTGATACGGAAAGAGCGGGTAAAACTTCGGGCAGTCGGTTCGGCTATTTAAAAAGGGAAGCCGTTTTATTGGAGTTTGCTTTGATAAATTTGGTTTTTAATAAACTTGGCAAGGAAAAATTTATTCCGATAATTCCTCCGGTAATGTTAAGGCCAGAGATGGCTAGGGGTATGGGATATTTGGAGCAGACAGACGAACAAGAGGCGTATTATCTTCAAAAAGATGATTTGTATTTGACCGGGACTTCCGAGCAATCATTGGGAGCGATGCATGCCGGTGAAATTTTTGCTATCAAAGATTTGCCGAGAAGATATGCCGGTTTTTCTACTTGTTTCAGGAGAGAAGCCGGAGCTTATGGAAAAGACACTAAGGGGATTCTCCGGGTTCACCAGTTTGATAAGATAGAAATGTTTATTTATTGCAAGCCGGAAGATTCCAAAAAAGAACACCAATTTCTTTTGCGGATGGAAGAGGAATTAATGCAGTCTTTAAAAATTCCTTACAGGGTTCTTCAAATTTGCACCGGAGATCTGGGCCGGCCGGCAGCTAATAAATACGATATTGAAGCTTGGATTCCAAGTCAAAATCAATATAGAGAAACTCATTCAACTTCAAATTGCACCGATTTTCAAGCGAGGCGTTTGAATATTCGTTATCGCGATAAGGAGGGAATACATTTCATTCACACCTTGAATGGAACCGCTTTTGCTATAGGCAGAATTTTAATAAGCATTATTGAAAATTATCAGCAAAAGGACGGTTCGATAAAAGTACCGGATGTTTTGCAAAAATACTGCGGTTTCAAAAAAATTTCTTTAAGATGAACTCAATTTTAATTCTTCATGGCTGGGGAAGTTGCGCCGCGAGATGGCAAAAAGTCAAAGAATTATTGGAAAATAGGGGACTAAAGGTTTTTGTTCCCGATTTGCCGGGATTTGGCCAAGAGCCGCCGCCAGCTACAGCTTGGAATATTGATAATTACGTTGAATGGGTCAAAAATTACTGCGGAAAAAATAATCTTTCGCAAATTTTTATATTGGGTCATTCTTTCGGAGGAAGCGTGGCGGCTAAATATGCCCTGCGTTATCCGGAAAATGTAGAAAAATTATTTTTAGCGTCCAGCGCCGGAATTAGAAAAAAAACCGCAAAAAAAGAGTTTTTTAAAAAGATCTCTCCCTTGTTCCGTAGTTTTTATTTATTAAAAATAATTTTTTACCGGTTTTTTGTAAAAAGCGATTATCAATATACTTCAGGGGTAATGAGAGAGACTTATTTGAACGTTATAAATGAAGATATTTCAGGATTATTTTCTCAAATTAAAATTCCTACAGTAATTATTTGGGGAGAGAAAGATGATATTACTCCGATAACCGATGCTTATTTTATAAATAGAGAAATTAAAGATTCTAAACTTGAAATTTTACCCGGTATCGGTCATAGGATTCGCAAAGAAGCTCCGGAAATTTTAGTTGAGAAAATATTAGCTTTTATTAAATAATGGAAATCAATTTTATCGATAAAAATAAAAAAGAAGAGTGGAACGATTTTTTGATTAAAAATAATGGCAGTTTTCTTCAGTCGTTTGAATGGGGAGAACTTCAAGGACAAGTAGAGCGGTTGGAGATAGGCAAGGGCGGCAAGAAATTATTGCAAGCCCAGATTATAAAAGAAAAAGTCCCTCTTTTTTCTTATTTTTATATTCCCTATGGCCCGATTTTCAGTCAAGATATTTCTTTAGAGGAAAAAAAAGAATCTTTTATTGCTTTAACTGAAAATATTGCCAAAAAAGAAAAAACCGTATTTTTAAGGCTAGAGCCGTCTGTTTTTTTGCCGGAAACAGATATTTTTAATTCTAAAATTGCTCCAAGAAGAATCCAGCCGAAAAAAACTTTGATTTTAAATTTAGAAAAACCGGAAGAGGAAATACTGGAAAGTATACATAAAAAAACTAAATATAATATAAAGTTAGCCGAGAGAAAAGGAGTGAAAATTAGAGTCTTAGACGATTATTCGAATGTTTTCTTCAGCTTATTGAAAAAAACAAAAGAGAGACAGAATTTTATTTCTTATCCGGAAGAGCATTATAAAGAGCTTTTTAAAATAAATAGTAAAGATTTTAAGGCAAGAATGTTTTTAGGAGAATATCAGGATAAGATTATTGTCGCCAGTATTGTTGTTTCTTTTGGGGATAGGATGACTTCTCTTCATACCGGTTCGGATCATGAATATCGGGCATTAAAGGGACCGGACTTATTGCGCTGGCAAGTGATTGCTTATGGCAGGAAATTAGGCTATAAAGTATATGATTTCTGGGGAATTGACGATGAGAAATTTCCCGGCGTATCTAATTTTAAAAGGGGATTTGGCGGTGCGGAAATAGAATATCCCGCCGGGATTGATATAGTATTTAATAATGTTCAGTATCAAATTTATAAAGCAATGAGAAAAATTAAACATGGCTTCTAATATTATTTCCATTATTTCATTTTTAATTTTCCTGAAACTTTTATTTTTTTGGCTTTGGCTTTGGCAGCTGAAAGAATACCGTTTAGACAGATTTCTGTCCCATTTTAAAGGTGGTCAAGCGATAAGAAAAATTCTTTCAAGCCTTTGGTGGTTGAAATATCCAAAATTCACTAAAAAAATAATTATTATAGCTTTTACCAGCTTGCTTTTAGCGATTTTGACCTTAATATTTGATCCGTCGAAATGGGCGAGTTTGTATATTTTTACTTTAATTATTTTTATTCCGTTATTTTTTCAATTAATCACTGTTGTTTGGCGAAAAGGACTTTTTAAAAGAGCCAGATTAAAAAGAGAAGAGTTTAAAAATTTGGTGGTTGTCGGCATTACCGGTTCTTACGGTAAAAGTTCTACTAAAGAATTTTTATACGCCATACTTTCCGAGAAATACGGTCAAGAAAGAGTTTTAAAAACCGAAGGAAATATTAATACGGAAATCGGAGTAGCCAGTACGGTACTTAAAAAATTAAATGAAAATCATAAATTTTTTATCTGCGAAATGGCCGCATATAAAAGAGGAGAGATTAAAACCGCTTGCAATATTGTTAAACCTAAGATAGGTATTTTAACCGGAATAAACGAACAACACTTGGAACTATTCGGCTCGCAAGAAAATATCATCAAAGGAAAGTATGAGTTGATTGAATCTTTACCGGCTGACGGCATTGCTTTTTTCAACGCGAAAAATAAATATTGCGTAGAATTATATAATCAAACAAAAATCAAAAAATATCTTTACGGCCAGGAGGCAAAAATTTTTGAAGAAGAAAATCTTTTAGGCGCTCTTGCCGTAGCAGAATTATTGGGCTTAGCATCTGTAGATGTCAAACATCTACAGATCGGGATGGAACCAAAAAGAGGAATAAACGGCTTGAATATTATTGATTCCACTTATTCAGCCAATCCTACCGGGGTAATAGCACATTTGGATTATTTGAAGACTCTACATGGCAAGAAAGTTTTAGTGATGCCTTGTTTGATTGAATTAGGCGAAGCGTCAAAAGAGGTCCATCAGAGAATCGGGGCGAAGATTGCCGAAGTTTGCGATTTGGCTATAATCACGACTAAAGACAGATTTAAAGAAATAAAAGAAGGCGTCGGCAATACTACGAGAACCGTTCTCGTAGAGATTGAGGACCCGAATAAGATATTTGAAAAAATAAAAAGCACTACACAGGCGGGAGATGTAGTGCTTTTAGAAAGCCGAGTGCCAAAAGAACTAATTAGATTATTAAATGATTAAGCCGATTTCAATATCTTTGTCGCCGAATACGGAGAGAGACGATGTTTGGTTGGCTTTCAAATTAATTTTCCAGCCCTGGCGTTGGAGAAAAGGATCTGTTGATGTCAGACTTCAACAAGAGTTTAAAGGATTTTCATTTAACAGCGGGAGATCAAGTCTCATGGCGATTTTGAGTTCGCTTGGGCTGGAAAAGGGGAGTGAGATATTATTACAGGCGTTTACCTGCAACGCAGTGCCGAACCCGGTTTTATGGAGTGGTTTGAAACCAGTTTTTGTTGATGTTGATGAACAAACTTTTAACATTGATATTGAAGATTTAAAACAAAAAATAACTCCAAAAAGTCGTGCAGTGATAGTCCAGCATACTTTTGGGTTAGCGGCAGAGATGGATGAAATTATAAAAATTTGCCAAGAGCACAACCTTGTTCTGATTGAAGATTGCGCCCATGCGTTAGGTGCCACCTATAAAGGCAGAAAAGTTGGTACATTTGGTAAAGCAGCTTTTTTCAGTTTTTCTCGCGATAAAGTTATATCTTCGGTTTATGGTGGGATGGCCGTGACTAATGATCCTTCAATCGCCGAAAAAATTCGGCAATTTCAGGACAAGTGCGGTTACCCGCCTTGCCTATGGATTTTGCAGCAGTTATTGCACCCGGTTTTAATGAATTGGCTGATTTTGCCGACTTATAAAATATTTGGGAAATATTTATTGGTTTTATTTCAAAAGCTTCATATTTTGTCTAAAGCTGTCCACTGGAAAGAAAAAAGAGGTTTGACGCCCGGTTATTTTCCCAAGAGAATGCCAAACGCTTTAGCGATTTTAGCCTTGAATCAGTTTAAGAAACTAGAGAGGTTTAATCAACACCGCAGAGAGATCGCTAAATTTTACGCTGAAAATTTAGGTGGCCAATTAGATGAGGGAAATATTTATCTAAGATTTACTATAAAACATCCGAAGGCGCACGAAATTATCAAACAAGCATGGCAAGGAAATATCTTAATAGGGGATTGGTATACCAGTCCGATTGCGCCCTATGGCACAAAATTTGATAAAATAGGATATAATTTAGGCAGTTGTCCCAAAGCCGAAAAACTTTCTAAAGAAACTTTGAATCTGCCAACGCACATAAATATTTCCCTCAAAGATGCGCAGAAAATAATTGATTTTTTAAAACAATGGAGATAAATAAAGAAGAATGGGAAGAGTTTTGGGTTGGACAAAAGGAAAAAACTTTTTTGCAGTCTTGGAATTGGGGGGAATTTCAGGAGAAAATGGGCAACAAGATTTGGCGGTTGGAAGGGGCGTTAGCAGTAAAGGTGAAAGCTAAAAGGGGAACGTTTTTATTGATTCAGCACTGTGTGGAAATTTCCGAAGCGCTATTGAACGAATTAAAAAAAATAGCTAAAGAAGAAAAATGCGATTTTATCAGAATAGTGCCATTAATTGAGAAAAGAGAGGAAAATATAAAAATATTCAAAAATTTTGGATTCAGAGAGGCGCCGATACATGCTAATGCTTACGAAGCGACTTGGAAATTGGATATTACGCCGTCCGAAGAAGATCTTTTGAAAAATATGCGAAAAACGACCAGGTATTTAATAAAACAAGCTGAAAATAATCCTGATATCGAGATTGAAAGGAGCGAAGATATTGCGGATATTGAGATATTTCAGAAATTAAACAAAGAAGTGGGGAAAAGACAGAAATTTGTGCCGTTTTCCGATGAATATATAAAAAATGAGTTTGAAATTTTTGCAAAAAACGGACAGGCGATCTGGCTCTTCGGCAAGTATAAAGGCGAAGTAGCGGCTGGTGCTTTGTTAATTTTTTGGTCGGGGATTGGTTTCTACCATCAAGCGGCTTCTCTCCCAAAATACGCTAAACTTTCTATTCCTTATTTATTACAATGGGAAGCGATAAAAGAGGCAAAGAGAAGGGGATGCAAGTTGTATGATTTTTGGGGGTTTACCGATCCCGTAAAATATCCAAAGCACCCTTGGGCTGGCCCCACGTTGTTCAAGATGGGTTTTGGCGGCAAGGCGTATGAATATATCAAAACTCAAGATTACCCTTTATCTAAGAAATATTGGCTGATAAATATCTTTGAAAAATTAAGAAAAATAAAAAGAGGATTATAATGCCTTGAAACTCGGTTTCAAAAAGAAGAAACCGAGTTTCTATAGATAACTGTCTATCTTTATGTCCAAGAGTTTTCGTAAGCCATATAGAGTCAAAAGAAAAAGAAAATCTATTTTGAAAAATAGAGTTTTTTGGCGGGGGATTTTAAGTTTAGTTTTTTTTGGCGTTTCTTTTTATTTTTTTATTTTATCCCCCATATTCCGAATAAAAGAGGTCAGCATATCCGGCAATCCGGTCTTTTATGAAAAAATCAAAAAAATGATAAATGGGAAAAATATTTTTTTAGTTGATTTTGAGACAATAAAAAAAGAAACTTTAGGAAAGTTTCCTAAAATAGCTCAAATAAACTTAAAAAGAAGATTGCCTGATAAAATAATTGGCCAGATCGAAGAAAGGCAGCCAGTAGCTATTTTTAATCAAGGAGAGGAGTTTTTCTTTCTTGATAAAGAGGGCGTAATTTTTGAGAATGTTTCCGATAAACTCGGTTTAATAGTTACTAAACCGAGTTTAATAGAATTTAAAATGATAGGGGAAAGAGTTTTGGAAGAAAATATTATGTCTTCTATTATAGAAATTGACTCAAAACTAAAAGATAATCTTGAAATTTCTATAAAAGAAGCCTCGGTGATTTCTGAAGACAGATTAAACATTAAAACTGTTGAAGGTTGGGAAGTTTATTTCAATCCCAAAAATGATTTGAGCTGGCAGCTGACAAAATTAAAAGCGGTTTTAGATAAAGAAATTCCAATAGAAAAAAGAAAAAACTTAGAATATATTGACTTGCGTTTCGGCAACCTCGCGCCCTACAAGTACCGCTAAAATTTGACAAAAGTAATTTAGCTTGGTATTATGTTTGTATTTACCTGAGTACTTTTTCAATTATTTTAATCTTCCTTGAGAGTCAGTTGGGTATGATTTGCAGGACAAATCGTATTTAACTCATCTCTCAAAGGAGGGATGACGCCTGCAGACGACAAAAGGGCGTCGAGGCTACAAAATATAATATAAGGAGCGCGAAATGATTACTATGAAGAGAGACGTCATACTGGAAGGAAATGAACTTGCGGACGAGCTACTTAGGCAGCTTTCCAAAGAAGATCAGATCAAGTGGCTTGTGGCACAGCTTTATGTGGCTGCCTTAAAAAGGGAAAATAGGCAGTTCATTAGCGCCCTAGAGCGGGTGCTTGGGAAATCAGCAGAGTTCCGTAAGACTCTGCGAGAGGTTTTCGAAAATTTTGGCTTTGGGGAAACCGCATATGCGGCAGCACCGGGTATACACACTGCCATACTTGAAAAGATTATTGAAGGCTGGGACTGGCATCACGAAAATAAGGTCGGTTGCACAGCCTTTTCTTCGGTAAAATACCATAAATTAGTAATTGAAGAAGACGCCCGTGAGTGTTTTCTATTTTTCTGTAAGGCCGTTAAATCTGCAAGCGAGAGTCTTAAAAGCGACTGGATTGCTCTTCTTTACAAACACATTAACGCGCACACCAAGCACGGATTGTGGCTGTGGTGGGCGGAGGATTTAGACGAGTGGATTTTAGAAGAAGGAACGCCAGACGCAGTGAAAATAGTCCTTGCCGGAGTTCGGGCTCGCATTGGAGGATCGAAGCTTGTGCAGCGAGAAATTCAGCTTGCACAAGTTTTTCATACTGACAAACGTTCTCTAGAAGCTTTCAAGTTGGCTATAGAATATTTAAGCAGACTAAGGGGAATTGAGGCAGTAGCCGAGGAGCTTTGGCTTCAAGTGCGGCCAGCTAATGAGCGTGGAGATCAAAACAAAGATTCGCCTTTATCCTGGCCGTTGGACGAAGTAAGATGGAGAACCGAGTCGGTTAATGTGGCACGTTTGATGATCAAATTCAACGGGCCTGCTGAACCTGTGGCCATCACAAAAATACAAAAACTGCGCGATGGTCTCGTTGGATTTTATAATCAAAATAATGGGTATTCAATACGAATCCCGATCGCAGTGAGCGGACCCGATAACTTCTCCTACAGAGAGGAGTAGGAGTAGAAGAAAAGGAGGTTTTAACAAAGAGGCACGCCTTGCAAAAGACACGGCTTCTTTTTCTTTTAATCTATCTTGTAGACGAAGATTGAGTGGCCGATAATGGCGACAGGGGTGTAATCTTTAAGCCAATTATAAGATTGGTTGCCTTGCAAAAAAGAGGCGGAAACTGCCAGATAACTGCCGCTAGGCAGTTCTTCTTTTTTTCTATCGCCCCACCAGGGAGCGAATTTTTCTTTGAGATAATAGCTAGGGTCGGCGCCGCCGAAATAATCAAGATAAACTTTATCAATTTTATTTTTATCTGCCCATTGAACTAATCTTTTTAAATCTTGGCCCCAATCAAGATTAGAATCAACAACGTAATTTTTACCCTTATCCGGTCCCCCCGCCAGTTCGTTAAAATAAGCGAGAAATGACGGATATATAGATATAACGGATATAATTTGCCAAATGATTAAACTAGCTAAAATAACACGTTTTAGTCTTATTGCCGCAGCGCTAACTAGTATAATAGTAAACGGAAAAACCGGCAATAAATGTCTGATACCTATATTTAGATTTCCTTTAATGCTTACCAGCCAGTAAATGGCAATAAAAAGCAAAAAGGAAAATATCGTAAAAGATATTTTTCGTATTTTAGATAAGCCGTAAATGATGGCCAGTAGTCCTAAAACAAGAAAAGCTAATGGTTCTTTCACGGCGTAAACAATCGGAAAGTATTCTTTCCACGCCTGATTATTGATTTCTCCCATAAAGTAGGTAGTGTTTCCTCCTGCCACCCGCTGGAAAATCATACTTAAGCCGCTAAAATATTGGGCATACGGCCGCAGGACAGGAGTTTCTGCCATAAAGATTATTGGTTTTTTAAAAATGTCAGCTGTATTCTTAATATAATCTTGATTATCAGAGATTTGTTTTTCCGGAGGATAATTCCATGTGTGATACAGATATACCGGCCAGATTAAAAAGAAGCCGACGAATAAAGTAATTATAAATTTTAAACTATAAACCCAGAATTTTTTATTTTTAATTATCCAAACAATAAGCAGAATTCCGAAGAAGGGGATAAGGAGTATAGCGGAAAATTTTAAAAGCAGAGCTAAGCCAAGAGTTAAACCGGCAATAATAGCATTTTTTAAAGTTGGGAAACTTAATGATTTTAAAAAATAATAAGTAGCCAGAACAACCCCTAAAGCCGCTCCTACATCGGTTGTTACCAACCTGCCGTGGGCCAATAAAGTGGGAGAAAAAGAAAATAAAAATAAAGCCAGCAGGCTAGCTTTATTGCCAAATAATTCCTTTGTCCATTTGAAGATAAAAAAGCCGAGGAAAATTGATAATAGAATCATCGGGATTCTGCCGGCAAAAATCATTTTATCAGCCGGGTTGCCATTGCGGAAAAGAAGCTCTCGACCAAAATCCCATTGGCCGTTAAGATCAGTTGTCCATGCCTTACTGTCTGCTGGAAATTTTATGTCTTTGATAAAGAGCAGGGGAATAGCGGCTAAGTCTTTTATCAGGGGCGGATGTTCGGGATTAAGCCGCATATCTTTCTGGGTTAAATAGGAATATCCTGCCGGCAAATGAGCCAGCTCGTCCATAGTCAAGGAATCTCCTGCCATGCTAAAAACAGAAATAACAAAAACAAAAACCAAAAGCCCAGCAGCGATTATATTAGTAAGTTTATTAGTAAACATTATTATATCTTAACAAATCTTCAAATAAAACTAAAATGGCTTGACAAAATATTAGATGGGTGTATACTATAAATAGTATTTCTGCGGAAAGGCCAGCTTACTGGCGGCTGCAGAATTTGTCAAAATTAGTTAGAAGGAGGATCTAGTGGCAGCCATAGACTATCAAAAGGCATCCGTCGAGAAGGTTTTCATAAAGAAGGATGGTCCGACTGACCCCAATGTGAACTCGACCGGTGGCGAATTGCTTCATGGTTTCCTGTCCGACGTTTACCGTTTGGCTAAGGACGAGAAAACAAAGGAACCAATCGAATTCCTGTGCCGAAAATGGAACGTTTTCTTTGCTGACCAT
>CAYIJU010000016.1:0-10010 GCA_964363855.1 uncultured Candidatus Saccharibacteria bacterium
CCAACAGTTAGAGCGTTGGTGGTGGAAGCATTGCCTGTTAAAGTAATGGCATCGGCTGCCGCGTCGCCTAAAGTAACGCCGCCATAAGTAGTAAGAACGCCTGTAAATTGAGCGGTGCTTGAACCAAACAGACCGCCGGCGGAATTAACATAAAGAAGTTTGGAGCTGGCATCATTGAGAATCCGGAAAGTGTCCGCGGTTTGGCTGGTTTCGGCAACAATAGTCAGAGGGATTGCCACTGTTGAAGTGGCTTCCAAAGTCAGCATAGAAAGCCCTTGCTGGGTGGTGGTGCCAAAGGTCATATAGTGATTCAAATCAGCCAGCTGCAGACGATTGCCGCTTAAAGTCAAGCCGCTGGTGGTAGTTCCGACCGTATACCAAGCGCTTCCATCATAAAGCTTGATTACTTTGCTGGAAGAATCATAATAAACACCTCCTTCCACAGCCGTGGTAGCGGAAGTGGAGTTCTTTAAGACAAGAGTCTCTCCGAGCAAAGCCGTGGAAGAAGCCTGTAATTGACCAGTGGAAAGAATCACATCTCCAGCCACGTCTCCCAAAGTGACATTGCCGTTTAAAGACGAAGCTCCTGAAACCGTCAGGGTTCCGCCGGTGTTTATATTGGTGCTGATGGTGGTGGCGCCGTAAGTGACCGCCGCCGCAAAAACAACCGAGAAAATCACCGACAAAATCAAATACTTATTTTTCGACATAATTTTTTGAATAAAACTAATAATTAAATAATCAAGAGACCTTTAAATTTATTTCAAAGTTGCTGAAACAAATCAGACTTAATATCCATTATAGTTTTTTATGTGTTAAATAAAAATAAGAAAATCAAAAAAGTTGTGGATAACTTATTTTAAGGAGTGCGCCCGGCTTTTAGCTCGTTGATATAGTACTCTCCCTGCTGTTTGAATTGCGGGTTTGCTTCAATGGCTTTTTCCAGGGTCTTGATGGCTTCTTGTCTTTCTCCTAATTGAATATGAGTGGCCGCCAAACTAACATGATATTGAATATTATTTGGCTCTTTTTCTATAAATAACTGCCAAATCTCTTTTACTTTTTTGTAATTTCCCACTCGGGCATAGGCATTAATAAACTGATTATCGGCAATAATAGCGGCGCCAAAATGCTTTTTTAACAATTCTGCGGCGTAATCCTCCTGATTATTGAGTATAGCCACAATCGCCAGATTTTTAGCCGCTTCGCTGTAATTTTGGTCTAAATCATAAGTTTCTTTCAAAATTTCAAAGGCCTTTCCCAGCTGGTTGGAAGCAAGATAAATATCAGCCAGCACAAATCTTGCCTGCTGTTTTTTAGGAGAAAGCTCCAAGGCTTTATTTATCGCGTCCAAAGCTCTATCAAGCTGACCAATTTTTTGGTAAAGGGTGGAGAGAAAAATATAGTATCTGGCGTCTTGAGGAAATTCTTTAATTTGTTTTTCCATTTCTTCTATGGCTTTTTGAAGAGCTTTTAGTTTGTCCCCTTCGCTAATGTTGATAGCCGCGACACTATTAGCGTAGGATGACAGCTGTTCTCTTACTTCCGGAGTGGCAAATGTCTTATAGTTAAAAATTTTATCAAAGTCCTTTATAATAAAATCAACATCCTGTCCTTTTGAGGAAAAGTTTTTCAAAGTGTTGATTAACTGCTTTCCTGCCATCATCGGCTTAATATTGGCAAAATAAAGAGAAGAAATAACTCCAAATAAAACCAAGCTGGAAATCAAATACTTAAATGAGTTATATTGTCCGTTAGAAAGCGGAGATTTTTGATTGCTGTCCGATATAGAAGTATAACGATAATGGACATATCCCAAAACCGTAAAAAACAAAAAATAAGAAACAATATTGTCAAAAACAAAAAGATTATGAAATCCGTAAGCGGTTAATAATGAAATAAAAAGCGCTGCTTCTGCTAAATTAAGGCGGCCGCGCTTATATCCCCTCCATAAAATATAAAAACTTAAAATAAAAATTCCCAAATAAGCCGCCAATCCCAAAATACCAGCCGCAATCAGCCAGTCAAAAACCACATTATGAGCCCTGTCAAACCAAGGTTCTTTGCTCCAAAGATTGGGCTGGTAGTATTTATTAAAAACCAAATTAAAGTTCTCCGGCCCCCAGCCCAGAATCGGATGCTCTTTAAAGGCCTGAACGCTCATTTTCCAGATAGTCAGCCTGGCTTCAACCGAACCCTCTGTAAAAGAAATAGAGGCTAATTTATTTAGCGCCGGGCGCGTTTTAATAAAAGAAGAATCTTTAAATGAAACAAGCAAAGCCGCCAAAATAAAAATCACGGCCAAAAATCCCATTGAAGTCAGCCGCGCTTTTTTGCTTTTTGAAAAAATTAAAACAAGCAAAGCAAAAATAAGCAATCCGCTCGCCAAACCCAGTATAGTGCCCCGGGTAGTGGTAAAATAAATTATAGGCGCTTCAAAAAGAACCAAAAAAACCAAAATGCCTTTAAATAACTTGCTTCTAGATTTTAAAATCAGCCAGCCGGCAATAAATAAATGGAATAAAATATAAACCGCCAGATAAGTTGAATTGCCAAAGGTGGCGTCAAGTTTTGCCCCTTGGTGAGCCGGAATTTTCTCAAAAACCTGCAGGTAGCCGTAAACAGACACAATCACGCTTATCCCTAAAAGAGCGATAAAAAACCGTTTGAAATCTTTTTCTTTCTTAAAAACGCTGGTTAAAATCAAAAAATAGGCAAAAAGATGAAGATGGCTAAGTAAACCCTCCATTCTTTCAAAATTTGACCAAAAACTCCGGTAGGGATTTTCGCCAAAAATTGTTGCCAGAGACAAAATAACCGCCAAAGCAGTTAGAATAATCAAGAGGGGGGATTTTTGAGGCCGGTAATTTCTGTCAAAAAGAGCCAAGAAAATCCAAAAAAATAAAAGGATTTCAACTCCGATTCGGAAAAAAAAGTTTTTGCCGGTGATAAAGGGGAAGAACAAAGAACCGGCTATGATTAAAGACATGGCCGGTAAAACAAAAAGTCCGTATTTAACAATATAGGCGAAAATCTTTAAATTTTTTGAAGACATAAACACATCTTATCAAAGCATTGATTTTTTGGCAATCCACCGCTAAAATTGAGCCTATGCCCGCCTCAAAACATCTTCAGAAATTTATTCTTTTTTTAGGAGATCTGGTAATTTTTTATTTAGGGCTTTTCCTAACTCTGGCCATCCGTTACCAAACGAGTTTCTCTTCTAAAATCTGGCAGATTCATCAAGCTCCCTTCTTTTTTGTTTATCTTTTCTGGGTCTTGATTTTTTACATCTCCGGACTTTACGACTTAAAAAAATTCTATTCATTAAAAGCCGGCTTTGGCCAGACAGCCAAGGCAATGGTAATAAGTTTGATGATCGCCATTCTGATTTTTTATGCGGTTCCTTCTTTCAAAATCACGCCTAAAACCAATCTGATTATTAACGGGGTCATAGCCGGCTTTTTGGTTTTATTCTGGAGAAAAGCTTTTTGGAATTTGGCCAGCAAAGCGTCAAAAATAAAAATTCTTTTTTTTGGCTACTCTGACGAAGCAAAAACGCTCATAAATTCTTTCAAAACCCACCCTCATTTGGGATATGAAGTCGCGGCCATAATGGCTCGGCCGGTTGAAGGCGATCTGAAAGAGATTATAAAACAAAACAATGTCCAGTTGATTGTCGCCTCCCGCGAGATTATGAATGATGCCAATGCTTCAAAACATCTTTACCAAGCTTTGCTTTCGGGCACCAGCATTAAAGAATTGTCTGATTTTTACGAAGAAATAATGGAAAAAATTCCGGTTTCAATCATTACTGAAACCTGGTTTTTGGATAATCTTTTTGAAATTAATAAAAGGGCTTTCAGATTTTTTAAAAGAATTTTTGACGTGATTTTTTCCATTATCTTGGGTTCAATAACCTTGATTTTAATTCTGCCGATTTTTGGTCTGGGAATTAAACTTGAAGACCGCGGCCCGGTATTTCTCCGGCAAAAAAGAGAGGGCAAAAACGGAAAAATTTTTAAACTAATGAAATTCCGCTCAATGCGGGCTTTAAATCCCGACGGCTCGGCCGAACAACAAGGGGCTAAGTGGGTTGAAGATAATGACAAAAGAATTACCAAGATCGGTGGATTTATGAGAAAAACCAGAATTGACGAACTGCCTCAACTTTGGAATATTTTAAAGGGAGAACTTTCTTTTATCGGGCCAAGACCGGAAAGGCCGGAATTTGTTGAATCTTTGGAAAAAGAAATTCCCCACTACGCTATGCGCCATCTTGTTAAGCCCGGCCTGTCCGGCTGGGCCCAGATTAAACTTCCTCACGGCGGCGCGGGCGAAGAATCAATGGAAAAACTGCAGTACGATTTGTATTACATCAAAAACCGCTCCTTCACTTTAGACCTGGCCATCGCCTTAAAAACCCTGGCCACTCTCCTTAAATTTGAAGGAAGGTGATATAAAAATAAAAAGAGCGGAGGTTTAATAACCTCCGCTCTTTAACTCTGTTAGACACTCTGTGTCCAACAACTCGGCACTCCTCATCTCTTAGAAAATGCCGAACATCACCGCGACAGTACAAGAAATAAGAAAAAAGATGATTTTCTCTTTCCCTATTTTCTTTTTGCCGACCCGTTCTTCAATTTCATCGGCCGCGTTTCTTTCTTGCACTCTTTTCCTTCTCTCCGAATGGATTCTCTGATAATCCCGCTCGGAGTTTCTAAACCAGATTTTCCAGCAGTAGTGGCTTTTGGAGAACGGCCAAAATATTGCTATTCCCTGTTCGCTTCTGACGTCATGTCCGAAATGGACCATGGCGCAGGCGCCAAGCAGAAAAGCCCAGTAATTGCTCCAAATTGAGATTAACGCGGCTATTCCGAGCCACAAAAGCGGATAATGAACAAACCAATGGCTTGTCCAGCCGTACTTTTTTCTCCAGAGGAAAAAAGGAATGTAGTCAACATCAGGGATATCAGAGAAAATCATTACTACCAACAAAATACAGATGTTGAAAGTTTTGCCGAAAAGCATTGAAACAATCACATAAACCAGCATTCCCGAAGAAACATCAACAATTTCCTCGGCAATCATTCCGTAAAGCAACCTCACTTTCCCTTTCAATCCTCATCCCTCCATAAGTGAGTGAAAATAGTTCTATTTTAAATTCTCAAACAGCAAAAACCCCAGCTAAATCCGCTATAAATTATACATAGCCAAAGCAAAAAGTCAAATAGAAAACCCTATTGAGGTTGAACCTCCATAGTTAGATAAAAAACAGAAAGAGCGATGGCTGATTTTAGCCATCGCTCTAAGCTCTATTTTTTTGTCTTCTTTTTCTTTTCTCCTTACTTTTTATACTTGCGTTGGAATCTTTCCGCTTTCTCGCCCAACACAAGCACAAGTAAGTAGTGTAAAATGTTTCCAATTAACCAACTCCTGCTGGATTTGACAGCGGGGTGGTTGCCGTCCCATTCTCCCTCCACACTCCTCGCTAAAACTTCAACATTCATAGCTCTTTCAAAGATGAGCTCAAAGATTTTTTTTGCTCTTCGCGTGTGTGGCCAATCCGCAATGACCATTACATTCACATGACCACCATAATGCCTTCTTATTGTGCCTAATACATAAGAGAGCACTTCCCAGGCCTCTCCAAAGGTGCTGCTAATCCCCACACGAAGGAAAGAAATTCTACTCCGAGAGACACCCTCTGCTTGCAAAATTCTCAACCTCAAACGGATTTCGGTCTTCAGTGCTTCCGGCCCGAGAACATTAGCCGGAACGAAAAAAATCTCACTCTCCGGAATCGCCTTCGCGATAGCCGCAGCCATTCGCGCTGTCTTTTGCGACGCGTCCGGTAAAGCGCCAGAGTTATCCAAAGTGTATCCTAGAGGCACGACGACAATTTTATCGTTCTCCGGGATAGCATCGTCACTTATACCCCAACATCTCCTTATCAATCCAGCTAAACCGGCCACTTCGTATTCCTCCTTTTCTTTTCAGCATTAAATTGTCAAAATCATCAAACATCAAACACTTGATATTTGACGGCTAAAATTCTATTAGAAATTATACACAATCCAAAAAAAAAGTCAAGCTTTATTATTTTTCTATTTCTATTTTAATGCACTGCACCGGACAGCAGTCAACCGCGTCCTGATTGCAGGCAATATCAGCGACTTCCAATTCCCACTCGCCTGTTTCTTCGTTCTTTTTTGAACCCTTGAGATTAACTTTCATCTCTTCGTCGTTCATTTCCCAAAAATCCGGACATAAAGCCGAGCAGCTTCCGCAGCCGATGCATTCTTCTTTGTTTAGAATTATTTTTGCCATAAAAATAAATTAAAATAATTATTTTAATTTTTATTATTTAAAATTAAACATTCCGAGAAAAAAATTCAAGAGTTTCGCTGTTGGTTAAAAAAATCAAGTTATCTTTATTATCCGCGACAAACTTCAGAAATTTCTCCAATTCCCTCCACATTCCGTATTTTTCAATTTCCCAGGAATGCCCGAAAAGATGAAAAATCCGGCCGCGTTCTTTGGCGTATAAAAAACTTGCCCGAGCCAAATTTTGCCAGCCAAAAAAAGTTTTGGGATTAAGACGGCGCTTGATTATCTCCTGATAATTCTGCAAAAAGGGAGCTAAAAAATTCTTTGGATTTTTATACTGTCTTAAAGAAGACAAAGGCCGAAAAGGAAAAGGATAAATATGCAAAGAAACCGGCATTTCAAAAAAATCAAAAGCGCCGCCAAAAAACCACTCCTTAGTAGTTCTGGCGCCCAAAAAGCCCGCTTCCCTCACGAGGTTCTTGACAGAATCATTATAAAAACCGGAGGGATAACAAAACATTTTCACTTCTTGACCAAGTAATTCCTCTAAATATTTTTTACTGCCAAAAATCTCTTCCCTGGATTTTTCCAATGAAACCCCGGGCAAATCCGGATGAGTTAGAGAATGAGCTCCCACTTCCTGATTTTGAGCAAAGAATCTTATCTCGCTTTCGTTTAAAGAACGCAAATTATAATCCTTGGGAATATAAAAAGTTCCTTTTAAACCGTACCCAGAAAGTAAATCTTGCAATTTAAGATCAAGCTCGTGGCCGTCATCCCAGCTGGTGGTAAACAAAATTTTGCTATTTTCAGACATTATGTTTAAAATTTGTTTAAATAAATCAATATGAATATTATCAGAAATCTGCGGGAAAAAACATACAAGATACTCCGCCACTCGGAAAAATACACTCATACCGACATGGTTTATTTGGCCAAAGGAAGCACCTGGCTGAACCTTGGCACCCTGCTTGATAACGGCCTGATTTTTTTATTGGCCGTGGCTTTTGCTAATTTCCTGCCTAAAGAAGTTTACGGCACTTACAAATACATTCTTTCCGTTGTATCCATTCTAATTATTGCCAATCTGTCCGGTATTAAAGGAGCGGCTATTCGGGCTGTTTCGCGGGGTTATGAAAAAATAATCACCGACGGTCTAAAAGCCAGAATCAAATGGGGTTTTCTCTCCAGTCTCGCCGCCTTGGGTATAGGATTATATTATTTGTCTAAAGATAATTCGCTTTTAGCCGGAGCGTTTTTAATCTCCGCCGCCTTTCTGCCTTTTTTCCAGTCGGCCGATATCTACACCAGCTACCTGACAGGGAAAAAAATGTTCCGCCAACTGGCTCAATGCAACGTCTTGACCACTGTAATCTATGCGCTTTTAATGAGCGCTTTCATTCTTTTAACCGACAATCTTTTTTTAATAATCCTGGCTTATTTTGGCTCTTATGTTTTTACAAATAATTTTCTATTCGTATCGCTGGCAAAAAAATTCCGTTTCAATAAAAAAGAAGACCCCGAAGCAATGTCCTACGGCAAGCATTTAAGTTTAATGAACATCATTAATGCTGTCGCTTCTTATCTGGACAGAATTATTTTATTTCATTTTGTGGGGCCGGCCGAAATGGCCGTCTATTATTTTGCCACGGCCGTGCCGGACCGCTTCCGGGGATTTTTTAAATTCATTGAAGATCTGGCTTTACCCAAGTGGAGTGTGGCTAGGCCCGAAGAAATCAAAATCAGCATTAAAAGAAAACTGTTGCAATTGCTGGCGGTAGTCATTGCCTTAATCACGGCCTACTACTTTGCGGCTCCCTGGGCTTATAAAATATTTTTCTCCCAATATATTGATTCTGTTTTTTACTCACAAATTTATATGCTCTCTTTTTTAAATATTGTGCCCACTTTCGTTACCACGGCCCTGCAGGCCGAAGCTAAAGTTAAAGAACTTTACATCTTCAACATTATAAATCCTCTGATCCAAATCGGTTTAATTATAATTCTTGCCGTTATGTGGGGGGTGCTGGGCGTGGTGCTGGCCCGGGTTATAAGCCGTCTACTTTCTTCTGTCATCGCCCTTCTTTTTTATAAAAGAATATAGATATTTATCCAAAAAGGAGACCATGACATCCTGAATGTATTCCATTTTCTCCTTATCAATGCCCTGATGCACCGGAACCAAAAAAGCGTCTCTCATAATCTTGTCGCTGTTTTTAAGCGAGCCAACGACCCGGCGGTTGATTTTTTTGTAAGCCGGGTGGCGCAAAATATTTCCGGCAAAAATCAGGCGGGTTTGGATGTTGCGCGATTCCAAATGATGGAGCAAATCAAATCTCTTAAACGGCGCTTTGTCTCTTAACATAATGGGAAAAGCCAGCCAGGAAACTTCGGCGTTGGGAATGGTTTTCGGCAGAATAAAAAAATCTTCGTATTGTTTTAAAAATTTAGTCAGCTCGACAATGTTTTTGGCTCTTATTTTATTAAACCCCTCAAGTTTTTTAAACTGGGCCAAACCAAAAGCCGCCTGCATTTCAACAATTTTTTTATTAAAGCCAACGGTGGCGTAGGTGTATTTGCTGTCGTAAAGAATTCCGGCGACCTTAACACTGAATCTTCTTTTTATGTCCTCTCCCTCTTTAGTCCAGTAATGCTGAAAATCATCTGCCCGGCCCCAGTCTTTCAAAGAGCGAAGACGACTGACAATTTCATCCGAATCGGTCAAGACCGCGCCTCCTCCGCCGCCAAGAGTAATATGATGGGAGGCGTAAAAACTAAAGGTAGAAACATCGCCAAAATGTCCGGTATAAAATCCGCCGACTTTTGAACCGATGGTGTCGCAACTGTCTTCAATAATATATAAGCTGCGCTTGTCGGTAAACTTCCGAAGCTTAACCATATCATTGGGATTGCCTAAAGCGTGAGGAAGCATAATCGCCTTAGTTTTTTTGGAAAGGAGTTTTTCCAGATTGGAAAGGTCAAGATTGTAAGTTTCAAGCTCAACGTCTCCGACAACCGGCACCAGATTATTCTGCAAAATAGGATTAAAAGTCGTCGGAAAAGTGCAGGCCGGAGTGATGACTTCCGAACCCTTGGGAAGATTAAGAGCGGTTAAAGCCAAAAGATTGGCTGACGAGCCGGAATTAACAACAACGCAGTGCTTTTTTTTGACAAAATCGGCGAACTTTCTTTCAAACTCAATGGTATGTTGACCCGGCCCAAGCCAGCCCTGTTCTAAACATTTTACCACCATTTCTTTTTCTTCTTTGCCAAAAAGGGGCTGGGCGTAATAAATTTTATCAACTCCGGGCCGGAATTTATTTTTTGAATTAGATGGAGTTTCCATATTTTAAATATTTTATTTGTTTATTTTGAAATTCAATCAAGTCCTTGGGAATTTCATCCAAATTAAAATATTGTCCCTTTGGCTCTCCTTTTGGTTTAGCAATAAAAAGAAGATCCACTTCGCTGCCTCTGACGGTGTTGTCGTGAAAATAATGTGCAAAGCGCAAATCGGTGATTGCAATCCCGAGCTCTTTTCGGGCTACTCTTTTGGCTGTTTCCTCCGGACTTTCTCCGGTTAAAAGAATACTGCCGGGGAGATGCCAGTTGTCAAAAAATTCGTCTTTCCTGCGAGTTAAAAGAATGCTCTTTTTATTCGGCATTATCGCCAGATTCAC
>CAYIJU010000017.1:0-9769 GCA_964363855.1 uncultured Candidatus Saccharibacteria bacterium
TTTCAACCGCCTTTTTATTGGTGGCATCGCAAACTAAGCCGTAAACCGTATCAGTCGGACAGATAACCACTCCGCCTTTTTTTATAACTTTAACGGCTAATTCAAAATTTTTCATCTTCTTTATTCTAAATCAAAAACCCAAAAACTCCAAAAAAATTCCCCCTGCGTTAAGAATACGAGGGGGATTAATCCGTGGCGATAAGCCCGGGTAGCCCGACTCTGGCAAAAGCCATTGGCGATGTCAAAGTGGAGCTGCCCTTTTTAAGAAAGGAGATGTTTAAAAATTTAGAAGATTGCTCGAAAGGGCGGAAGATTGAATTGTGATCTTTCTTACCGCCCTTTCAGATCTGCTTGAAGGCTGTTTGTCTTGCAAGCAGATCTACTGCTGGATTCGCCATAAACCTCCTTTCATGCGCGGTTTATATTAAAATAGCAAAAACCGAAAACACTTGTCAAGCGGATTTCTTCGCACTCTTAAATTCGCTGTAAAAAGTTGTGTTGTCTTCAATGTTTTCTCTGACTAAAGAGGCCGGACCGATTTGGCAATTAGACCCGATCAAAATTCCCGGCATTAAAGAAACATTGATGCCAGCTTGAGTATTATTGCCAATAACGCAACCGAATTTTTCTCTTCCGGTATCAACCAAATTTCCTTTGATGTTAGACTTAATGGTTTTTTTATCAAAACGAAGATTGGCGGTAATTGTCCCGGCGCCCAAATTGCAATTCTCCCCGATAATTGAATCTCCGATATAACTTAGATGGGGAATACGCGTACCATCCCCAATAATTGAATTTTTAATTTCCACGCCATTGCCGATTTTGCAATTATCGCCGATGGAAACAGGGCCGCGAAGATGGCAATTCGGGCTGATTTGACAATTCTTCCCAATATAAATTTTATCTTTAACGTCTTTTGATAAGTATTCTAAAATAGGAAATAAATCCCAGGGATATTTCAAAGAAAGAACATCTTCCGGCCAAAGCAACAGTTCGGTTTTTTTGTCTTTTAAATAAAGATTAAGAGCCTCAATAAAATCAGCTTCGTGATGCTTTGAAATTTTTTGGTAATAATCAAAAAAACTAGGCTCTAAAAAGTAAATCCCAACTTTTTTAATTTTAGAAGGCTCCTGGCCCTGTTTGGGATTTTCTACTATTTCTAGTATTTTTTCTCCCTGCCTACCGGCAGGCAGGCCCTCCAATTTAAAAATGCCGTAATCCCAAGGGGTATCAGTTTCAGCTCCCACCAAAACTGCCCGGGAATGATCTTTTTCTAAAATTTTACCAACTATTTCTCCAGTTAAAACCTCTGCTCCCCAGACAATAAAAAACGGCTCTTTTATAAAATCCTTAGCCGAAAATATAGCATTGCCCGTGCTTAAGGGCTTTTCTTGGACAATAAAGGAAAAATTAAGGTCTAATTCTTGAGAGATGGGCTTCAAATCCTCTTCTAAAGACGAACCCGGGCTGATAATTATGGCTATATTTTTTATCCCGTTTTCCGCCAGTCCTTTTATCGTCCAATAAATTAAAGGCCGGCCCAATAACCTTATTTGGGATTTGTGTTTTTGATTCAATGGCCAAAAGCGAGACGACTCACCGGCGGCTAAAATTACAACTTGCATAGTTTTAAAATAATTTTTGCTAATTTATTTGGATTATGTTCAACTGTTCCTGATTTTAATAAGTTTCCCCCAATAAACTTTTTATTATTTTCCAAACCATCATTAACTTTAACATTTCCCTCTTTATTGTTATGGATAATAAAATCAACCCTGCCTTTTAAATATTTTTCTATTTCATTTGTAAAATCTAAAACAGAAAATCCGTCAGTTTCTCCTTTCTTTGTCATTATATTACAAATATAAACTTTTTTGGCCTTGCTTTTATTAATAGCGGCTGAAATACCATCAATCAATAAAATTTGCATTAAAGAAGAATATAAGTCGCCGGGTCCGATAATTATCAAATCAGCTTTTTTTATTGCCTCTACTGCTTCAGGATATGCTCTGGGCTTTGGCTTTAAATAAACCTTGCTGATTTTTGAGTTATGTTTAGGAACGTCAATATTAGCCTCTCCTTTTATAATTTGACCGTTTTCCAATTCGGCATAGAGAGTGGCGTCATCAAGGGTTGAGGGTAAAATATGATACCGAGAAGAAATTTTAAAAACTTCCCCATAGACCCTAAGCGCTTTTTCGTAATCGCCTTCTTTCGCTACGGCTGTGCCTAAAATATTAGCGACAACCGCACCGGCATAAGGGCCATTTTTAAAACGAACGTTAAAGGCGTCTTTAACATCTTGGCTGGCTCCGGACAAAGCGAGGAATGCTCGACGGATATCGCCAAAAGATATATTGGTTTTATAAATCTCTCTTTCACGGCCGGCCGATGCTCCAGAATCCAACATAGCGCAAATAGCGGATAAATTTACCGGATATTTTTTGAGACCGGCAAGAACCGCCTTAGGCATGGCATTGCCTCCTCCTAAACAGATAATATTTTTTAGTTTCTTTGACATAGCTTATTTTTTAGAATAGACTAAAATTGACTTAAAAACAAGTTTTATGGCAGACAAATTTCTCATTCAAGGCGGGGTGCCACTTTCCGGGGAAGTGGAAATTTCCGGATATAAAAACTCGGCCGGCGCTTGTTTGGCGGCGGTTTTGCTTTCCGAAGAACCGTCAATCATTGATAATTTACCCAGAGTTTCCGACGTTTTAGACCAAATTGAAATTTTAAAGCAAATGGGCGCCGGAGTTGAATGGCTGAACGATAGAAAGGTAAAAATTGATCCTAAAAATATCAATCCGGAAAAAATACCAAGCGATCTTTTTGAAAAAATGAGAGTTTCGGTTTTACTGATAGGCTCTCTTATAACCAGATTTAAAAAATTTAAAGTCCCTCATCCGGGCGGAGATAAAATCGGGTTGCGGCCAATCTCTACCCACCTGAAAGCTCTGCAAAACTTTGGAGTAAAAGTGGAAGAAAAAGATGGCTTCTACTGCTTTGAAGCGCCGGAAATTCTGGAAGGGAAACATATTGTTTTAAAAGAATTCTCAGTTACGGCTACGGAAATCTCCATGATGGTGGCCAGCCAAGCCCAAGGCAAAACTAGAATTGAAATTGCCGCCGCCGAACCTCAAGTCCAAGATTTAGGAAATATGTTGAAAAAAATGGGAGTTAATATTCAAGGCATCGGCACCCACGATATTGAAATTGAGGGTGGGAATAAATTAAATGGGGCTGAATTTAAAATTTCTCCCGACCCGCTGGAAATTGGCACTTTTTTTATCGCTTTTGCCATTACGGGGGGAACGGGGAAAATTAAAAATATTGATCCCGACCATCTGACAATGTTCTGGGGAGAAATGAAAGAAATCGGCGTAAATTTTGAAATTGGCGCTAATGAAGTTTTAATCAAACCGGCAAAAGAATTCTTCCCCACAAAAATTCAAGTTCTTCCTTATCCCGGATTTCCAACCGACTTACAGCCGGCAGTTTCGGTCCTGCTTACCCAGGCTCAAGGAAAAAGTCTGATCCACGATCCTCTTTATGAAAACCGTTTCCAGCATTTGCATGAATTAAGAAAAATGGGGGCTGATATTGAAATTACCGATCCCCATAGAGCTTTAATTTTTGGAAAAACCGAGCTGACCGGCAATAAAATAGATTCTAACGACATCCGGTCAGGCGCGGCTCTTATTTTGGCCGGCCTAATTGCCAACGGCCAGACTCAAATTGACAACGTTTCCCAAATAGAACGGGGCTACGAAAAACTTGACGAGAAATTGCGTAAGCTAGGAGCTAAAATAGAAAGAGTTTAATTAAATTAAGATGACTGAAGAAGAAAAATGTTCGAAACTTAAAGAAAGGGTCAAACTAATTTTTCAAAAGAAACCTTCTATATTTTGTCCATATTTTAATCAAGAAATAACTCTTAATTCAGATGGTTTTCACCATTTGCAATTTTCTAGCCGTCGAGAAAGAAATAAAAATGAACAAATTTTAAAATTTAGCCTAGTTCCTTTAGCAATAAATATAATCAAAAAATCTGGAACAATCCAAGAATATAGAAGGGGCCTTTGTTCTGTAGGGAAAAGGTCGGAGAAAGACGGTCTTGCCCTAATGAAAATGGTTGAATATTGGGGACTCGTAGCGATAACCGGCAATAATTCAATAAAAATTAGAGTTATTTTAAGAAGAATTGGAGATGGGAAAATAATATTTTGGAGCGTAATGCCAGCTATAAAATTAAGCCAAGATAAATTAGAAATAATGCGTCATTTAGCAAAACAAGGGATTGAAGATGATTAACAAAAAAGTCGGTCAAATAGACCGCCTTTTTTGTAGTGCTTGGCTTCAGCTTAGGAGATACCTTAGCTGAACGGGGCTTTCGCCCACAAGCACTATAGTTAGTATAACAAAAAGCTATCCCCAGTCAAGATTCAATCCAGCTTTTAAAACTAACTTAACAATACCCTCAAGTTAGTAGAAATCGTACTCATAATATTTTCCAACATCTCATAGGTTTCGTCGCTACTATATTTCAACTTTGATTCTCCAAGGGAGTAGGCAAGAAAAGATACGGCATTAACAAGATCTGCATTATCTTTATATTCAATAAGAAACCTCTCGTAAAAAGGATGATCCATATTCCATTGGATAATAGTAATTTTCCCTTGCTTTTCAGCTTCAAAGATCGGACCAGTAAGGCCGAAGCTATGTGTTTCAAATCTAGCCAAGTGGGCTAGAGAGGGTCGGCCTCGTTTGA
The DNA here is from genome assembly GCA_964363855.1 of uncultured Candidatus Saccharibacteria bacterium. Lineage (GTDB taxonomy): Bacteria > Patescibacteriota > Minisyncoccia > Minisyncoccales > CAZWNE01 > JBBTTI01. The sequence goes on from CAYIJU010000017.1 coordinate 4,775, forward strand.
CCACTTCTTCTTCAACTTTAGTTTTCGGTCTTTTAACGACTGGATTTATGGGAGTGGGCTTGCCTTTCTTATCCGGATCAGCCTTATCAAGTAATTTATTTTTTTGTGAAATAATTTTTTCTGCCTCAAAAAAGTCTAAATCTTTAACCGATTCACGTCTAGTATCTTTTTTATTCCTAGTAGCAAGTGTCTGTATTTGAGGCATAATATCGTTCTGCAACTTATCAATTACAGCTTGTGTCGGTTTTATACTGTGTTTTGTGTAGTTAATTCCCATAGCCGAATCTAATATTCCAGAAAATATTATTTCTGCTCTTATATTATTAAGATGAGGATCTTTATTCCATATTCCGCCCAACTCATCGGCTTTTGATATTTGCCTATAATTTCTAAGAACGTAGAAACCTTGATTTCTTATGCCGATTTTTAACTTTCTCATAATTACTTGATCAAATTTGGGAAGAACATAAATTTTTACAGCAAAAGTTTCTTTTTTGTCTATTCCATCAATTTTTATTTCATATCTTTCGTCGCTGAATATTTCTGACTTCTGTTTATATTCTTCTGTCAAAGCTCCGTCAGTCCACATTGGATCAATAATTTCAACTAATTCGCCATTTACCATTATTTTTTTACCAGATCTTAAAAAATAACGATAAGTTTCTCCAATATCTTTTTTTAAAGAATCTGTAAACTCGATAAGGCCGGGCTTTGTTAATTTATCACACTTCTTTAGGGCTAAAATTGTACCGGAGTCCCCTATCCCGCATCTTTGAGCAAATTTAATTTCTTCGGAAGTTGATTTCTCCCTATAGACATTAAAATTATTATTTTTTGCCATCTCATCGAGATCCATTATGCTGGTCAACATTGGCCGTCCTTGCTGTTTTGTGAATACTTCAATTCTTTTTGCTATTGATATAGAAGCCGTAACCATCCCCATGCCAAATCTACCAAGATCAGATTCAATATTTCTGTGAGTGACGGATCCTAAACGAAGAGCTTGACCCAGGGTTTCTTCGTCCATACCTATACCATCGTCGGCTATAATAATATACGATTCTCTTTTAGAATCTAAACTTATCTCAACATTTATATTTATTGCATTAGCATCTAGTGAATTGTCAATAAGATCAGATATGGCGATATTGTTATCGTAACCACTATACCTAAGAGATTCCATTAATTTAGCTGCGTTCGGAGTATTTTCTTTATTATATTTTATTGTTTCCATATTTTTTATATTTTGCCTCGATAACTTTTTGCCACCAAGGTTATTAATTGTTAATAATACTTAACAAACAACTAAAAAAAACAGAAAAGTTATTTCTGTTAAAATAAAATTAAGATGTGTTCATGTTTTTGGAGCCTCGATAACACCGAAATGCCACCAAGACAAATTAACTATTAATGATTTTATTATATTCTCAACAAGAACCTTGTCAAGGGTATGAGTCAAACTCCCAAATAAATGTTAAACATCCGATGTTTAACATTTCGCAAACGAAAATCTTGACGAAAAATTAAGAAAACTCGGCGACAGAATAGAGAGAATTTAGGCCATTGCTTCCCCGGAGGAAGCAATAAGCTCTGTGTTCAAAAAGAATTGAATTCTTCGAGGATTTCTTTTTTATTGATCCGCCTTTCTATTTGGTAGAAAGGTTTTTTTGACGGTAATTGGTCTTCAAAAATCGGCTTGGCGGTTTGATAGAAAACGCCGATGGGAACCGGCTTGTCCCGGTCAAAACAATAATCCCACTCCAGAGCTTTTTTCAAAGCCAAGCCGAAGTTGGAATTATCGCGCGTCTCGTCCAGCTTGTAAATATTCTTTTGAAAATAAGGAACGACATTGTGAAAAACAATGCAGGGCTGCAAAACATCAATAAAAGAAAACCCTTTATGTCCGACCGCTTTTTTGATTAATTCTTTCAAATGAATTTTATCCAAAGCCGAGCCCCGAGCGACAAAACTAGCTCCGCTGATTAAAGCCAAAGCTAAGGGATTCAAGGGTTTTTCTTGCGCTCCGGGTTCCGGATAGCCGTCTAAAAATCCTTTTTCCGAAGTGGGAGTGGGCTGGCCAACGGTCAAGGCGAAAACTTGGTTGTCGTGGACGATCATAGTCATATCTGCGTTGCGGCGGCAAGCGTGGACAAAATGCGAAGCTCCCTCGGCAAAAGTGTCTCCATCGCCTCCAAATCCGACGACCGTCAAATTAGGATTGGCGATTTTCATGCCTTGAGCCACGGGCAAAACCCGGCCGTGCAAACCGTAAAAACCATTGATATTCAAATAGTCAAAAATTTTAGCATGGCAGCCGATGCCGGTCACAACGGCAGTATCCTTTATTTTGATTTTATTCTCGCTGTCCAGCTCCGCCGCTGCCTCCTTAAACGCTTCTAAAATCAGGAAATTCGGACAACCCGGACACCAAGTTTTTTCTATTTTTGTATTTAAATCCATAATTTCAAGAGATGCTCCGTTGTAAACGGCCTTGCGTCGTATCTTAAAATTTTATTTTTGACCATAAACCCTGTCTGCTCGGCAATAACGTCTCCCAAAAGGCCTGTTAGATTATTTTCCACCAGAACAACTTTTTTTGATTTTTTAATTTCTCTTAAAACCTGCTCTTTAGGAAAGGGCGAAATATAAGATATCTGCAGAAATCGGTAATTTTTCAATTGCGGCAGAGAGTCAATAATGGCTCCCTTGGTGGAACCCCAGCTGATAATTAAATTTTTTCCTTTCCCGTAAATTTTAACCGGTTCTAATTTATTTATTTCTTTTTGAAGATAAGGGATTTTTTTCATCCTTTTTTCATTCATCTTTTTAATCCAAACCGTATCTTCGGCGCTAAGCCCTTCCTCGTTATGTTCATAGCTATTGGCTCTTACTGCCTGTCCTTGGCCGGGAACCGCTCTCGGAGAAACGCCATTTTTGGTTATTTTGTAACTTTTGTAATTTTCAGGCAGAGTCTCTAAAACAAATCTCTGGTTTGACAAAGGGGAAATTTCCAGTTTGCTAAAACTGTAATCTGACTCGGCTAAATGCTTATCGGAAATCAAAATAACGGGCAAGCGATATTTTGCCGAAAGATAAAACGCTTCCTGGGTTCTGATTATCGCCTCTTGAGGGTCTCCGGGAGCCAAGACCACTCGAGTAAATTCTCCATGCCCGGCGGAAAGGACGAATTTTAAATCTCCCTGACCGGTATAAGTCGGAACTCCGGTTGAAGGGCCGGTTCTTTGCGCCAAATAAATTACAATCGGAATCTCGGCTCCGCCGGCCAAGCTCAAGGCCTCGGTCATTAAAGCGAACCCGCCGCCCGAAGTCCCGACCATTGTTTTGGCTCCGGCAAAAGAAGCGCCCAGAGCCGAGTTTATTACGGCGGTTTCGTCTTCTATCTGGCAAGCGAAAAAATTATGGTCTTTCTTTTTCTTCATTAAAAAATTTAAAACCGGGGTGGCCGGAGTCATCGGATAAGCCAAATATCCGTCTATGCCGGAAAACAAAGCGCCGGCGCCCACGCCCTCTGTTCCGGAAAGAAAATATTTAGCCGGACCGTTCCTTTTCAACGTCTCCTTGGTTTTAATTGAATCATATCCCTCTTCTATCGCTTTTTTGATTGGTTCAATTTTTTCCTTAAATTCTTTCTCAAAAACTTTAAAAACAATATTTTTCTCAACTCCCAGACATTTGAAGAGTTTGCCGACCAAAACATTGTTGCCGAAAATCGGTTTTAATTCTTTGCCGTTAAAAACCAGTCCTTCTTTGTTTAAATTTTTTTTGTGGAGGTCAATCGTTTTTTGGTCAAAAGCCATAATAACGTCGTATTCCTCCCGATGAGAAAAAACCGGTTGGTCGGCAATCGTTAAAATATTAAAATTATGACCGCCTCTGATTAAAGAAGGGTAATCGCGGTAATTAAAAACATAATAGCCCAGACGGCAGAATATTTTTCCGATAAGACGGGATGTGACAGCCGTGCCTTGGCCGGCCTGCCCCCCGATTAAAATCGTTTTTTCCATGTTTTCAAGTTTAATATCTTTTAATATATCATAAAAAATCGGACTCTTCAACCGCCAATTTTTAATCGAATGCTGTAATTTTTCCGTATTTCCGTATCGCAGAAGCCCCAAATAAGAGTTCAAAGTTTCGGGGACAGGATTGTTTGTTATTTTTTTGAACATTCTCATTTTAGACGCTGTTCGCAATACCCTGTGATCCGGAAAATTAACCCAGCCAAGAAAATCTACCCCGGAAGCAATGGTTTCTATTGATACTTTATTCGGGTGCAATTGTAACTCCAATTTATCTTTTAGAAAATTATCTATATCTGTCAGCGCCGATCTAAGCCATTCTCTATTTTGCGACAAAATTACAAAATCGTCCGCGTAGCGGATATAATATTCTGCTTTAAGTTTGTGTTTTACAAACTGGTCAAATTCGTTCATATAAATATTGACTAATAGCTGGGAAGTAAGATTGCCGAGGGGCAGACCCTTGCCTTCCTTGGTTGAATAAAAACTGCTGGTAACGTTAGAAATGAGCTGAGTGATATTTTTATCCGGTATGAAATCTTTGATTATCTCAATCAGTATCTTCTGATCTATCGAGGCGAAAAACTTTCTGATATCGCACTTCAAAACCCAGGCTGTTTTTGTATTGTTTTCAGATACTTTGTGGCCAAAATCTCTAAATCTATTAATTGCCCTATGCGTGCCCTTGCCGAGCCGGCAGGAAAAAGAATTTGATATAAAAATTCTGTCAAAGAATGGATATAAAACCCTGTAGACGGCATAATGCAACAATCTGTCCCGCACGCTTGCTTTATGGATATCGCGCGGTTTCGGGTCATAAATTTTGAAAGCTTCATAACCGCCGTGTCTATAAGTCTTAGCGGCAAGGTCATCATGAAGAGAAATAATATTATCCATCAGCCGAAATTCAAACTCCTGGACGTCTTTGCGATGCCTTTTCCCTTTTAGAATTTCTTTC
>CAYIJU010000018.1:0-1423 GCA_964363855.1 uncultured Candidatus Saccharibacteria bacterium
AGTTAAAGCCGGGAGCAATTGTCATAACGAATACCTCAAATTTTCCAACCTGGCAACCGATTCAAAAAATTGTTATGCGCGAGACGTTATTTGTCTATATTAAACGTTGACCGTGATAATTCTTTTTTTCTCTCTTAAAATCTTGGGCATTTTAACCGTTAAAATGCCTTCTTGCATCATGGCCTTGACTCGGTCGGGGTCTATTTCCACCGGCAGAATTACTTCTCTGGTAAAGGGCCCCCAATAACATTCTTTAGCGAAATAGTCGCCATTTTCTTCAGAAGGTTTCTGGCGGATGCCTCTAATGGCCACAATGTCTCTTTCTACAGTCACTTCTAAGTTTTCCGGCTTAATTCCGGCAATAGCGGTTTGAATGATTAAATCCCGTTCCGTTTGGAAAACATCAATAGCTAATTGTCCGGCCGGTTCCTCAAACCAGTCTTTTTTATTAACCGCAACGGGAATCTCTTCTGCTTCTATTGGAGCTGTTTCTATCGGGGTCGTTTCTATTTTTAGCACTTGAGGCGGTTCTATCTCAAGAGAGGCTGTTTTTATTTGCCTCTTTCTTTTTGGCTTTTGGATAGATTCTTCTTCTTTTTGCTCTACCGCTTCTACTCCCATTCCCTTTTTTAATTTTTCAAAAAATGATGCCATGCCTATATTGTATTAGCTTTGGATATTTTTTGCAAGTTCTTGAAAGCCAAAGAAGTGAAAATAGCCAGGCTTGTTAAAATGATTAAAGGGATGAAGACTTTTAAATTCCCTTGCCCTTTCATAATAAAGAAATTATAAAATCCATGCAAGATGGTAGCCATTAACAGACCCAAAACAACAAATTTTGTCCTGTCAATTTTTTTATAAAAAGAAAGAGAAAGAAAATAGCCGACAGTGCCCGAGGCTAAAGTATGTAAAAAAGTGGCTCCAACAAATCTGAAAATTGAAAGTTCTAATGTTTTTCCCCATAAAAATCCGGGACCAAGCTGAAATAAAATCAAGATATTTTCCAAGGCGGCAAATCCCAAAGCCGCAATTATCATATAAAGCATGGCGTCAATCGGTTCGTCGTATTCTTTGTGTGATAATACCTGATTTCGGACTACCAGATATTTTAAAAGTTCTTCCACTAAGGCCACGCCGACAAAGGTATTTAAAATTGCCAGTAAAAGCGGCGGCAGATTGAATGCGTCAAATGTCTTAAAAATTCCAATTTCCAGAAATACCGCCGGTACTGCCACAAGCATTCCCATAAAGAAAATTTTTAAAACCATTCGGTTGGATTCAGGGTGGACATCTTTTTTTAAATAAAAAAGCAGCCAGATAATGCTAGGTAGTATGCCGAAAATTATATAGAGGGGATAAGACATCGGTTAATTTTTTTAAGAAGCTTAGCTTCTTCACTTAGAAGCTAAGCTTCTAAGTTTCT
>CAYIJU010000018.1:1523-9683 GCA_964363855.1 uncultured Candidatus Saccharibacteria bacterium
CTTAGAAGCTAAGCTTCTAAGTTTCTATTTTGGCCATGCTTCAATTATTAGCAATTTTTTACCCGGCCATTTAGGTAGCAAGTTTGTGTATATTTCCTCGGTTATAAACGGCATAAAAGGATGAAGAAGTTTAAGATTAGTTTTTAAAATTTCCAAAAGCGCAGATTGCGATACTTTGCCATTTTTGTAATCTTCAATTATTTTGTCGCAAAAATCATGCCAGAAATAGTGGTATATTTTTTCTGCCGCTGCGTAAAATTTAAAAGAATCCATTAATTTGGTGGCGTCTTTTACTAGCTTGTTAATATTTTTGATTACGTTGAAGTCAGACTTCAACAGATCTGTTGAAGTCTGACTTCCACGAGTCCCGATTTGTAATAAGACAAATCGGCTGGCATTCCAAATTTTATTGGAAAAATTGCGGTAGCCCCTAATGCGGTTTTCGTCTAGAGCCAAAGAGGTCCCCGGTGTATTACCCACAACCAATCCGATTCTTAGAGCATCGGTTCCATATTTATCGGTCAAGTCTAAAGGATTAATAACATTGCCTCGGGATTTGGACATTTTTTGTCCTTTAGCATCCAAAACTAATCCGTGCAGATAGACGTTTTTAAAAGGAATTTTTTTAGCGGTATAAAGTCCAAGCATAATCATTCTGGCTACCCAGAAAAAGATAATTTCCCCGGCTGTTTCCATTACATCCGTCGGGTAAAATGTTTTATAGTCTTTGGAATTAGGAAAGCCTAGCGTAGCGAAGGGCCATTGGCCGGAAGAAAACCAAGTGTCAAAAGTGTCAGGATCTTTCTCCCATCCTTCGCCTGGTGACGCATTGCTAATTTTTGCTTCGCCATTTTTAAACCAGGCAGGGATAGGTATTCCCCAAACAATTTGACGCGAGATATTCCAGTCAAGAATATTCTTTAGCCAATGCAGAGATATCTTTTTATAATGCGCCGGAATAAATTTAATTTTATTGGCTTTAATGGCTTTAATGGCAGGCTCTGCCAAAGTTTTCATTTTAATAAACCATTGGTCTTTGATTTGCGGCTCAATCAAGGTTCCGCATTTATAGCAGATTTTGACAATATGCTTATAGTTTTCTTCAATTTTGACCACCAAACCTTTAGCTTGGAGTTTTTCAATAATTTTTGGCCTAGCTTCTAAAATTTTCAAACCGGCGAATTCTCCGGCGATAGGTAAAAGTTTGCCTCTTTCATCTATAATTTGTTCTTTATCTAAATTGTGGCGCTGGCTAATATCAAAATCAATCGCGTCGTGCCAGGGAGTGATAGTCATAGCGCCTGTCCCAAAATCCATGTCTATAACTTTATCTTTTATAATCGTGGCCGTTATTTTCCCGTTTATCCATTCCAACTCTATTTTTTGGCCGTGTTTATAATCTTGGTATCTTTTATCGTCAGGATGCACCACTACATATTTATCGCCAAATTTTGTTTCAGGCCTAGCTGTGGCAATAGTGAACGGCCCATATTTTAAATAATAAAATTTATCGGTTTGTTCAATGTCGGTTGTTTCCAAATCGGAAAGAGAGGTCTGATGTTTGGAACACCAATTTATAATTCTCCGGCCTCGGTAAACCAAGTCGTCATCGTATAATTTTTGAAAAGTATCATATACCGTTTTGACGATATCAGGATCCAGAGTGAATTTTTCGCGAGACCAATCGCAGGAAGATCCCATTTTTTTTGCCTGGCCTTCAATGTTTTTTTTGTTTTCTTGGGTAAAATCCCAGATTTCTTTATATAGTTCCTCCGGTTTCATTTGGAATCTTGACCTGCCTTCTTTTTCCAATTTTTTTTCGTAAACCACTTGAGTTTCAAATCCGGCATGGTCCAGTCCCGGCAGCCATAAGGTTTTAAATCCTCGCATTCTTTTATATCTCGTCATTATATCTTCAATTGTTAAAACCAAGCCATGCCCGGCATGCAAAGAACCATTGGCATTGGTCGGCGGCATTATAATAGTAAAAGGCTTCCCCTTTCCGGTGGGTTTGAAAAAACCGCTCTTTTCCCAGAGAGCGTAGATTTTATCTTCCACCCGCTTCGGATCATAGGCAGTTTGCAAATCTTTCATATTCTGCTATTTTAACAGGACGATTGATTTTTTTCAATTACGCGAGCCGTATAAAATACGGCGAAGCGTGAAGAAAAAAACTTGTTTTCTTCGCTCTTTTGCGATAAGCTAAAATTGCTTTATTTTGGCCCCGTCGTCTAGCCTGGTCTAGGACATTTCCTTTTCAAGGAAGTAACACGAGTTCAAATCTCGTCGGGGCTACTATTTTGTACCATATCAGCTGTTGATTTTTTGGCAAAAAAATGTTCGTGGTCGCCAAAATTTTTTCAAGATCAATGGTTGGATTGAGGTAAATATCCCTTGACTGCAAGTAAAATAAAAAGTCCGCTTTCAGGCGGACTCTTTGTATAATAGCAATAAATTATTTAACTTTGTTGTAACAATTGAATCAGTTTTTCGTTATAAAAAGGGATATTACGTTTTTTTTGTCTTTCTATTAAAATCCCGATTTTCGCCATTTTCCTTAAAATAGTCATAGCGGTAGTATGCTCACAACTTAATGCTTTTACAACTTTTGAACCCGTGATGACAGGACTTTTAAAGACTTGATCCACTAAGTCATGTGCATATGGGCTTCCTTTAATATTTTCTTTTACTATTCTGTTATCTTCTTCATATAAAAGACGGATCTTATCTAAAGTTGTTCGAGATTTTATTGCTTGCTCTTTTATGCCAATTAAAAAAAACTTTAACCAACTGGTCCAATCTTCTTTTTTTGTTATTTCTAATAATTTTTTATGATAGGCATCTTTTTCTCTCAATAAATAACCACTCATATATAATATTGGATATTCAAGAACTTTTTCTTTTATCAAAAATAGAGAAATCAAAACTCTTCCCAGTCTTCCATTCCCATCTGCAAAAGGATGAATTGCCTCGAATTCGTAGTGGGCGATCGCACATCTTAAAATATTATTAGAAGTTGGATTTTGTTCATTCAAATATTTTTCAAAATTGGCCATAAGTGTTTCTACTCTATCCGCTGAAGGTGGTAAATATATGACAGAATTAATATCTTCTTGGGTTGCAATAGCATTCGAACCCATTCTGAATTCACCCGGGCGAAGTGTTTTTCCCCTCACATTAAACATTAATGTTTTATGCATATCTTTTATTACTTTATTAACTAATGGCAAGCCGTCTTTCCGCAATAATTTTAATCCAAGATTAGTCGCATCTCTATGATTTATAACCTCAAGAACTCTTCCGGTTAATCTTGGTGATAATTTTAATCCTGCGTCATGCTCAACTATATCTCGTGCAGTAGCTTCTGTGCCTTCAATCTTAGAACTCGCTAAAGCCTCTTTAAGTAGTAAGGGGTTAATTAATAAATCGGGATTAGGAATAAGTTTTGCACTACTATTTAAATTACCAATAGCTAAATTGGCCTCGCCAATTAAATTAACGAGTTCATCATTATACATGTATTGCAAATCAGGAGGGAAAATATTCTTATATTCGGGCACTGTTCCCTTGCCCCTTATTAATTGAATATCTTCTTCTTCAAGCATAATAATTAATCTTATTATATCAATAATCACTCTTATATTGGTATAATTTAAACGTTATGTCAATAGGTTGATATACCCGCCTATAATTTTTAAATTTACTCCAAGTGGATTTTAGCTTTGAATTGCTCAGCCCTTCGCAAAAGCTCGGGGTATTTTTTTAATTCCGGATCTTCGGTCAGGATCTCCTTAGCTTCGTTGCGGGCTTTGGAAACTAAAACAGAATCGCTTAAAGAAGCCATAGCCAGATCGGGGATGCCCCATTGGCGCTGGCCGGTAAAATCGCCGGGGCCTCTGATTTGCAAATCTTTTTCCGCCAGTTCAAAACCGTTTTCGCAAGTGATTAAAGCTTTTAATCTTCTGTTATAAACTACACCCGGCGTATCAACGAATAAAAAACAATAAGACTGGTGTTCGGCCCTGCCCACCCGGCCGCGGAATTGGTGAAGCTGGGCTAAACCGAATTTTTCTGAACCTTCAATCATCATCACCGAGGCGTTGGGAATATCCACTCCCACTTCAACCACTGACGTTGAAACGAGAATATCAATTATTTTTTCTTTGAATTCTTGCATGGCGTTTTCTTTTTCTTGAGATTTCATTTTCCCGTGGAGCATGCCGATTCTCAAATCGGGGAATATTTCTTTTGAAAGTTTTTCATATTCTTGCTTGACCGCTTTGACGTCATACCAGCTCAAAGCCCGCATGTTCTGAGATCCGATCTCCCCGAGGAGATCGGATCTCCTGGGATCGATTTTTGGCGGGTCGATTCTTGGGCAGATGGCAAAAGCCTGTCTTCCTTCTTTAACCTGCTGCCTTATAAATTCATAAGTTGCTTTTTTATCTTTCGGTCGGATTATTTTGGTAATTATTTTTTTTCTACCTTTTGGCAATTCGTCTATAACCGACAAATCCAAATCGCCATAGACTGTTAAAGACAATGTTCTGGGTATGGGAGTAGCTGTCATTGAAAGCAAATGGGGGATGAAGTCTTTTTGGCGGAAAAGCTTAGCTCTTTGTTCTGTTCCAAATCTGTGCTGTTCGTCAATAACCACTAACGCCAATTTTTCAAATTTTACTTTATCTTGAAGCAAAGCATGAGTTCCGATTAAAATATCAAATTGAGACTCGTCCTGAGCCTGTCGAAGGATTTTTTTGCGGCCGGCCAGAAGGCCGATTTTCAGATTAAAGCTTTTTAAAAGTTCGGAAAGTTTTTGAAAATGCTGATTGGCGAGAATCTCTGTTGGCGCCAAGAAAGCAACTTGCTGGCCGTTTTTCACTACATTCAGGGCAGCCATAGCGGCAACAACTGTTTTGCCCGAACCGACGTCTCCTTCCAAAAGCCGGTTCATCGGCCTCGGTTTTTCCAAGTCTTTTAAAATTTGCCAAACTGATTTTTTTTGGGCATCGGTTAATTTGAACGGAAGATTGGCGATGAATTCTTTCATCAGGTCTAAATTTATAGGCATGGCCCTAGCTTTTTCTTTGGCTAATTTTAATCTTTCCCGCAAAACAAAAATAGCCAGATTGAACAGTTCTTCAAAGGCGAATCTTTTTCTCGCCAATTCAGCCTCTTTAAAAGAATCGGGAAAGTGTATTTGTTGAATAGCTTTTCTAATCGGCAAAAAGCCATATTTTTTTATTATATTTTCGGGCAAAGATTCGGGGATATTTTTTTGTTGTGAGAGCAGAGGTTTTACGATAAATCTTAACCATTTCGAAGACAGCCCCTCTGTTTCCGGATAAATCGGCACCAACCGACCCGTATGCGTCAGGTCGGAATTTTCAATTTCTAATTTACAATTTTCAATCTTCTCGTATGCCGGTGAAGAGAAATATTTTGAGCTTTTTTTTCCTTTTACTTTCCCGGCCAAACAAACTAAGGTTCCTTTTTTCAAGGTGTTTACCAGATACGGCTGGTTAAACCAGAGAGCTTTTATTTTACCGGTTTCATCTTCAATAGTTGCTTGGGTCAGCATCATTTTTCTTCTAAAAGCCCTGAACATTTTTATGTCGGCAATTTTTCCTTGGACGGAAAAAGGCCCACCTTCTTCAGTTTGAGAAATAGGAATTAAATTTGAAAAATCCTCATAGCGGTGAGGAAAATGGAACAGAAGATCCCCGACGGTTTGTATCCCCAGATTTTTTAATCTTTTTTGATAGGCGGGTCCCACTCGAGAAATTTGTTCAATTGGCGTTTGGAGATCCATAGAAGTGCGCCCGGCAGGATTCGAACCTGCGTTCTCTGGGTCCGCAACCCAGCGCTTTATCCACTAAACTACGGGCGCATGTTTACAATTGTGTCCTTAAGAAGAGATCCTAATTTTATCAATTCTTTTCTTATTTTACTGTCGCCATAATAAAGAAAACAGACTCCGGCAAAGTTTTTCCTGTATTTTTTTGTTGTACTACGTTTTTTAATATATACCTTATGGAATCTACTGACGGGAATTTTAAGGGTTTTTGACCAGAAATTTTTTACCTTTTTGATTGAATGGTAATAATGGACATATAACCCTATTCTTAACTTATTCTCGTCTATTTTATAACATTTACGCAGTAAAGTCACATAGAGTAATAATAGGTCTGGGTCTGTATTTGCAAATTTAGTTCCTGACATCTGACTGTGTTTTGATCCTTCTGCCCAATATAGCATAGATAGTAATGATTTATAAAAACCACCATTCTTAAAGGGGTAGCTTTTTATGTCTTTTTCCGCTCTGGCTCCTATTAATTGATCCTCTTCTTTTCTTTTTTTGTCCCACTTATTTTTTAACGCCGCCCTTGCTAATATACGTATTTTGGCCAAATGATCGAGCATTGTCTTTTTCTGCCACGGCTTGTCAATTTTTTTTCCAAACCAAGTACTAATTGTACTTTTGGGGACATCTAAAATCATCTCTATTTCTTTATAGCTTTTTCTCTCTAAGATCAGTTTTTTTACCCGATTTTTATCTTTAATTGTATATGTTTTACCACGCATTCGATTGGATTAAAGGTATTATACTATTATACAATATTCTATCTGAATTACAATCGTTGACTTCTGTAAATATTTGAATAAAATTAAAATTTGAGATATATTAAGAATACTTAAGGAGAGGTGGCTGAGCGGCCGAAAGCGGCACCGTGCTAAGGTGTTAAGGGAGCAATCCCTTCGTGGGTTCGAATCCCACCCTCTTCGCTATGAAATTCGGCATCATTTTACAATCCAACAAACCGGAACATGCGTGGAACACCTTCCGTCTCGGAATTACCGCGCTCAAAGCAAGTCACCAAGTGGAAATTTTTCTGATGAACGAAGGTTCAGAATTGGATACTATTCCCGACAGCGAACATTTTGATATCTCAGTGAAGGTGGCGGAGTTTAAAAAATTAAAAGGTGAAATTTACGCCTGCGGCACTTGTCTTAAAGCGCGCGGCAAAGAAGAAAGTAAAATTTGTTCAATTTCCACGATGTCCGACTTGCTTAAAATGGTCGAGAGTTCGGACAAAGTATTAGTTTTTGGTTAATATGAAATAATCTATGATGGATTTTGAATTTACGTCTTTTGGCGGTTTTGGTTGGATATTTATGATTTTTTGGTGGGTATTAATAATTGCGGGCATTGCCGCGCTTATTAAATGGCTGACAGATCAATCTCGCGGCAATGGCGCTCGCGAAAAATCTCCGCTTGATATTTTGAAAGAACGATACGCTAAAGGCGAAATAAACAAAGAGGAGTTCGAGCAAAAGAAAAAAGACCTTGCTTAACCCGAGTGTCCCACTAGTTAAGGAATGAACCAGTCGACTTATTTCAGAATAAACGAAATAAAATCATAAATTATGATAGGTCCAAAAAAATTAACAAAAAAACAATTTTGGCTGATGCATTTTTTGGCGCGCTTTGCGAAGCTTTTAAATATTTAATAAGAAAACAAACAGATTAAAATTATTTTATGAACATACGTTTTTATTTTCAGGAAGTTAATAAAACTGGTCAAGAAGAATTAGAAAAACATTTGGCCGGGAAAAAATTGGATCGTTTGACCCGTTTGCTTCAGCATGGTAATTTAGCTTTGGCAAAATTTGTGGTCAACGCTAAATATCACAAACATCATGATATTTTTGCCGTGCGGTTGGGGCTTGAGATTGCTAAAAATAATTTTGAATCGGAAGAAGTCAGCCATAATTTGATTGAGGCGCTTGATTTGGCGTTTAACAGATTGGTTTACCAATTGCGCAAAGTAGAAAAAGCAAGACACGGCAAGTAAAAGGGAGAGGTGGCAGAGTCCTGCCTGCCCTGCCTACCGGTCAGGCAGGCGGCAGGCAGGGGTCGAATGCGATGGCAAAATATGTTCTACGTCTACATTTTAAAAAGTCTTAAGGATAATCATCTTTATATCGGTAAAACAAATGATTTGAAAAAGAATATAAGAAGGGATATAAAAGAGAGGAAGTAAAAAGGAAATATAATTTAATATAGATTTGGTGGGGTGGCTGAGTGGCCGAAAGCGATGGTTTTGAAAACCATTAAGGGAGCAATCTCTTCGTGAGTTCGAATCTCACCCCCACCGC
>CAYIJU010000019.1:0-9618 GCA_964363855.1 uncultured Candidatus Saccharibacteria bacterium
TCGATTATTGTTAATACATATAGTCTTGGGAGAGATAATAGACTAGTTAATGCGACTTGTAACGGAAAAATTATCTTGAATCGAGAAGATTTGGCCGCATATACTAATGATCAAAAATTAAGAAAAATGCTTGAAACAGAGGCATGGTTGCTCAATATTAGAGAGGCTCAAGCCCATGTGAAAGTTATGTTGAAGAAAAATCCTGGTATTCCGCTTAAAAGAGATAATATCAATTTCCCCAAAGAAGCAGTGTTTAAAAGTGTTAATGGTCAGTATTTTATAAGGAGTTTAGTAAATAATTTTATTGACCCTAATAACAATATTCTACAGTTTAGTATTATAAATTTATGGGAAGGTAAAAAATTCCATAAGAAAAATATCCATCCCCTTATTGTTTTACCAACAAAAAATAATCCTTGGAGTAAAATATATGCAGTTAAAAATGAGGATTTATACAAATACAAACCATTGCTTCTGAACGTAAATTTATCTACAAAAATTTGTGAGGATAAAAATGGTAATACCTATCAACTTTATCCATTTTTTGATGCCCTCGCTAAATTTTCTAAAGAGAATGCAAATATAAAGAGTCGGCTTGATTATCAATGGGACGATCTTAAAGAAAAATATTGTGAGCAGGAAGTTGATCACGAAGTAAGAAAAGAGGACGAATTTAGTAATTTTTTAAGGCTATTTTTAAATTGGCAACGGCATTTTTTTATAAATGGTAAAGAGATTATTGATGTTCGAGTTATTAGCTCTAGTGGGCCAGATGTTGAATTAGTGTTGGCTGGCGGAACAATTCAAAAACTTGAATTAGAGCATTCGTGGAATAATTATCTTGACCATGGGCACTACATCAACAACGCATTCAGCAATGTCTGGATTTTTTCGGAAGAAGTTTTTGATTTCCCAAAGATACTCAAATTATTTAGCGGGCAGAAGCGTCAAAATAATGATCGTATACCAGATATTTTTTTAAGTGTTGATAAAAACGGAGGAGTGCATGCCTATAAAATAGACTGGATAAATAAGCAATTTACGAAATTAGAGTTGAGGTTTGAAAAATAGAAAATAAAAAAGTGGCTATCCGCCACTTTTTTTTATCGTTATCGTTTTTGCGTCAGTTAGTTTAATCAATTTTATATCTTTTATTTTTCTTAATCTTTTTTCCATAATGCGAAAGAATTTTTTATCTTTTTCTATATTAATTGAATTTCTCTTTAATTCTTCTGCGGCTTCTGCTAATGTTCCGCTACCGGCAAAACAATCTAAAATCCAGTTATTTTCGTTGGTAAAAATTCTTATTAAGCGGGATAAAATCTTCTTTGGTTTTTGTGTGGGATGAATTGTTCTTTCGTTCCCCATACAAATTGGAGATTCAATGAAATTATGCATCTCATTTTGTTTAGAAAAATTAAACGTATAAGATATTTTATTATTATCAAATCCTTTCGTTGCCCATAAAATTGCTTCGCAAGATGATAAAAATCCAGTTTTTCTTATTTGTGGAACGGGATTTGTTTTGTGCCAAACGATTGTCCCATGATGTTTAAATCCCTCTTTCTCGTATAGGCGACGAATATCGCTCACATACTCTAGTTTAGAAAAGATTAATAGATTGCCAGATTCTTTTAAAATAGGTTTAATTAACTTGATCCAATTCTTTGTGAATTCTAAATATTCATCATCGGAGAAGTAATCCCATCTACCAAAATCTGAAGACATAGCTTTCCTTCCTTTTAATTCCTTAGTATTTTTATTAGCTGTATTATATGGCGGATCTACTATAATTGCATCAACGGTGATTTTTAATTTGGGCAATATTTTTAACGAATCGCCGGAAATTAAATATTGTGAAGGCATAAGTTTATATTCTTAAATCTTTCTAATGATTTTTTATAGTAATCTTTATCAATTTCCGATCCTAAAAAATGTCTATTTAATTTTTGGGCTACTACGGCAGTAGTACCGGAGCCCATAAATGGATCGAAAATAATATCTTTTTGATTCGAATTAGCGGTAATGATTCTTTCTAAAAGCCATTCTGGCTTTTGGGTTGGATGTATTTTCTTGCCGCCAGTAGTTTTTCCTTTTGTCCAAATTGATCGCATTTGTTTTCCTCCATTAATATTTTTCATTGTCTCGTAATTAAAAGTATGTTTTTTCCCCTTTCTTGCCCAAATAAAATTTTCATGATCGGCGACAAATCTCGTACATGACATATTTGGAGTGGCATCAGATTTATGCCATAAGACTTCATTTAGTGTTTCAAACCCTATTTTTTGCATAATATGGCCTGTCGTATAGATGTTATGATAAGTTCCCGCAACCCAAATACTACCATTTTCTTTTAGTATTCTAAAGGCTTCTTTTAGCCAATTCTTTGTGAATATCTCATAATCTTCATCGCTAAATTTATCCCAGATTCCTTTATTAGTATTAAGGTCTGACCCTCCAGATTTAATAAATTTCATTTTAAAATTACTTTTACTTAAATTATAGGGAGGATCGGCAAATATTAAATCAACAGAATTCCCCCCAATTTTTCTCATTAAATACAGGCAGTCCATATTATAAATTCGGTCTAAGCCAAATCCATCCTCTAAAAATATACTTTCTCTTTTTGCGTTTTTCGATATTTTATTCTCTTGAAATTTTGTGCTACTTTCCAAGGTAACCACTTTTTTTAATTCTTCAAAACTTCTAATCACGCTGACGACTTTCCCTTGAATAATTAGTTCTTTCGTAAAAATCGGTTTTATGTTCGGGTTAGCCGGTTGAAGTCGAAATCCACCCCGTTCTTTATATATCTTTTTTAGCGTCACTTCATTGCCATTTATTAAGGCAACTGCTGTTTCTCCGTTGTCTACCGTTGATTGTTTTCTGATAATCACGGTATCTCCATTAAAAATTCCTTCATCTATCATGCTTTCACCAGAAACACGCAGAGCGAAATGTTCACCTGATTTAGATAATTGATGTTTAGGTACTTCAATTATTTCGCGTTCCTCAATTGCCTCAATTGGTTCTCCTGCGGCAATAGTTCCGAGCAGGGGAATACTTACTAATCCCGAGATCTTTTGTTTTTTACTTAACTCAATTGACCTTGGTTGATTCCCCTTTTTTTCTAAATATCCTTTTGTTTCTAGTGTTTCTATATGTTGATGTATAGTAGCGACAGAGCGCAGTCTGAAGTGCCTCTTTATTTCTTCAAGGGTTGGAGCATAGTCGTTTTCTTTGATACAATTTTTGATATGTTCTAATATTTGTTTTTGTCTAGGGGTAAGCATATTAAAGTTATTCACACTTGACGTTATTTATTGATGCTCTAATATCATAATAACATACCGAAAAAGAACCGAAAAGAACGTCAACTGTGGATAACTTTTTGCAAAATATTAGACATCTATCGTCTGATAACTCACAGAAGTATACTAAGCGAACAAATATGGAAATAGAAAATAATAAACAAATAATACTTAGCCAAAGAGAAGAAAGGAAGAAAAAGATATTTGAGGAGTTTATGCAACGACTAGAAACAGCCTATCGTGAATTTTATACTTGGAAGGCTCTGGGCGAAGCCTTAAAAAATAATGAAAATATACATTTTTTAGACACAACCGATATACGTCTTTTTAACACAATTATTGTGTCTTTAGCTTTTTCTTCTACGTTCGAATTAGCAAAAATTACAGAAACTAAAAATATAATTGACGAGAAGGGGGATACACCGATTTCAATATTTTATTTAATGGAATATACTTTAAGTGATTATAATGAAAGAGAAACAATAAAAAAACTGAAATCATTTAGAAACAAAGTTTTAGCCCATATTGATTTAAAAACATTTCTCGATCTTGATAAATATCTAAAAGAGTTAGATCTTAAATATAGAGAAATAGAAATACTTTTTGAAAAAGTTATAATTGCTGCGAATCTAATAAGAAGTATTTTTTTCTTTCCCATAGATCTTATAGGATATTTTCAATCAATTAAATTATCTTGCGAAGAAGATGTAAAATTTTTAAGGGAATGTTTAAATAAAAAAAATAACTGATAGGATTATCTGTTCGTGCTAAAATATCTTTGCATCTGTAGATGTTTGACATCTACAAGTTTACTAACTAAAAAATCTCCGCTGAAAAGGGAGATTTCTTATGTCCTGGCAAGCCCGTAAGCCGAATTCTGTTTTACCCCGTTTAGAAAAATTTTCTAACGGGGTTTAGGTGAAATCTGTCTGTCTCGCCTTGTTGCCAAGGCGGATCAAGCGAGCTACTTTTTCACGAAAGTTAAAGATTAACCTCAACTTTCGACTTGCTCTTGCTTCCGGGTAAGAATTTAGCCGTTTCACCCCCCGCCACAACTTTGCAGATGTGGGCGGGGACTCGTCTCTGTTCGCATCTCTAGCATTGCTGCCGGCGGGCGTTACCCGCTACCTTTTTAGGCCCTGCCTTGCGGCAGAGAATGGAAGTTCGGACTTTCCTCCCTTCGACAAGCTCAGGGCAAGCCCCTAACTTATTGAAGAGTATCACCCGACTTGCTAGGACGCTTATATTGTACCAGTTTCAAATGTCCTTGTCAAATTTGTAAATCGATTAATCAACCTACGAGGTTACTTAAACTGGCAGGACGCTACGGGGCGGGTAAAATTATGGAAGAAAATAATTCAAGAACGTTATATTTATTTGTAGATGAGTCTGGAAATTTTGATTTCAGTTCTAAGGGTACGAAATATTTTGTGTTATCTTCTTTGTGCACATTTTTGCCAGTACCAGAACGAGAGAGAATTATTGATTTGAGGTACTCCATTTTAAAAGAAGGTACTGATCAAGAATTTTTTCACGCCACAGAGGACGCTCAAAGCATTAGAGACAGAGTTTTTGATATTATTAAAAATTTAAAAGACGACTTTGAAGTTTATTCTGTGGTTGCCCAAAAAAATAAAGCTAATCCCGCCCTTTATAAAGAAGAATACCAAAAGAAAGGGAGAATAATTCATCGAATAATCGGCGCTGAATTTTATCAGCGAGTATGCCGGACATTATTGCAATATATTTTTAATAGGCCGAAATTTCAATGTGCCGATAGAATTGTCGTTGTTTTGGGTGCGATATTTACCGAAGAAAAACAATCGTTAATACTTAAAACATTAAAAAGAGATTTGAAAGAAAGATGCTTGAAGTCGTTCGAAATATATTTTCATCAAGCCAAAGCTGATATAAATTGCCAGTTAGCGGATTATTGTGGTTGGGCAGTTGCTATAAAATGGGAAAGGCAGGAAAGGCGTTCGTTTGATATAATAATTTCCAAAGTGAAAAGCGAGTACGAAATATTTAAGAGTGGCGATGCCGCATATTACGAGTATAAATAAAAATGACCCCCCCGCCTATCCTTACGGAAGAGCCCAGGGGCTCTTATCAGCGGAGGGGTACCTTTATTTCATTATAAGTTATCCACAGTTGGTATGTCAAGAAACCTTGGTAATGTGCAATAAAAAATCTCCGCCAGAGGCGGAGGTTTTTTAGTGTCCTAGCAAGTCTGTAAGCCGAATTCTGTTTTAGATGAAATCTGTCTGGGCCTTTGATTGCTCTCAGGCTCTAGCGAGCTACTTTTAACCCGTCTAAAATTCATGAAATAAGAATTTTGTCGGGCTTTGCTCTTGCATCCAGTAAGGATTTAGCCGTTTCACCCCCGCATTACTGCGGGATTATTCCGCCACCGGCGGAACGCTTGACCTTTCAGTCTTGCCGTCACTGGTCGCACCTCTAACCTTGCGGTCGGCGGCTGTTAGCCGCTACTTTTTTAGATTCTACCTTGCGGTAGAAAATGAAAGTTCGGACTTTCCTCGGGGCATATAAAATTTATTTTATGCGCCCTGTATCATCCGACTTGCTAGGACACTTATATAATAGCAAATTTAATCCCATTTGTCAAATAAAAAAGGGCCCCAACGAAATAAATTTCGTGAGGGACCCATCGATAGGCAAAAAGCAATTACAATATAGTTTCCGCCGCCAGATCGCTTACCAAACCGCATGTATCAAAGGTAAGACCATCTGTGGCACCCATACTATCATCTGAGATTACCGCAATATTGATCCCATGTCTTGCTCCATTGAGGTTAGATGATATGCCGAAGCACCTTGCTCCTACGGAAATAGCCCCTTTGTTATATAAAAGCCATTTATCAGAAAGCAAGTAATAGAGAATGATGGTATAAACCATCGTACGCGGTACTGGGACATGTTCGCCATTTAAGCGGAAAAGTTGCTCGGTAGCAATTGCTTCATTTATAATAGAATTGGTGTTAATAACTGGTTCCTTGCGTACAAGACGCCACACAGGAAAGCATGCCTTATTATTAACAAATGGAGCATAAGGATATGGGAGCTTGTAGTTATGGTAAGAGCATTTTGAGAAAAACTCATGGAATATGCTCCAAATATTACGGATGGAAAGTCCCAGATCAAAAACAAGGATATGGGTATCTCTGCGGGCTTCAAGGAATGCTTCGGTGGAAGGAATCATTTGAAGTCTTTGAATCTCAAACTTATAAATATTTTTTTGGCAAAGATTTATTGCGTCTTGCATCCCTATGAAGTTATGACCCATAATCTCGTATGCGCGTTTTGGATCAACGCCTGATATATGTGATTCCCTCTTAAAGATTGAAGATAGTTTCATTGGTGAGACCTCCATTTTTATTTTTTACTGCCCGCATATTACAATTTTAGAAGAACGAGCTTTCCTAAATACTACACTATATAATTAATTTGTCAAATAAAAAAGGGCCCCAATATTATTTTGGGGCCAAAACTATCTTAAATAAAGCCATCATAACATAGACCATGTTTTCGGCTCTGCGCAAATCAAAACCTAATGGAGAGGGAACATGATTCCATCGGGTATATAGATCAGTAACTTTTTGAACAGGGCATTTGACGCTTTTCCCGACACCGGCATTAATCACAGGGATGGGAGACATTGAAATGGCTTGCCGCATAGTTTCTTCTTCTTTAGTTCTCAGTAATATTATGTCAGGACAGCATGTTGAGGAGATGAGCCTAATGTCTTCAAGTGATTTTCCAAAGGTATATATGTTTTTGCCGCCCAGCCTTGCCATCGCGCTTTCGCAGGCTAGCCGGAAGGGGTGATCTTTTTCAAACCAAGTAGCCATTATTATTCCGGAGAGAATATTGTGTCCTTCGTTATTTTTTACTATGTCTTTCATTGTTTTTACTTCCGGAAAAAGCGTTTTTTCCAACCAGTTTTGTCCGAGCTCCTCGGTGTTAAAAAGATTAATTATTGTATTTCTGTCCATATTTCTCCTTTTTTGATAAAGAGCGTACCGGCGTACCGTTTTTTAAATTTTAACAAAAGATTTAAGATTTGTAAAATGAGGGTAAAAATACTAAGATAAATTTATGGAGTTATATCCTAATCGCGGGAAAAATTTAGTAATTGCCGTTGATGGCATAAAGTATGCCAGATATCCTGTTAAAACTCCTCTTGTCACAGAAAAGGACAGAGATCCGGTTTTTTTCGTAAAAAAACAACTGCCAGGGATTTTAGAAAAAGGAGATGTAATTTTTATCAGCGAGAAGATTATTTCCATAATGCAGGGCAGAGCATATCAAATTAATGGAATCAAGCCGACAAAAATCGCCAAAATTTTAAGCAAATTCGTTCAAAAAAGACCGGGCGGCATCGGTTTGGGTATGCCGGAAACTATGCAATTAGCTATTGATGAAGCGGGTCTTCCCCGAATTATATTAGCAGCTCTGTTTTCTCTTTTGACTAAACCTTTCGGTTTGAAAGGAGTTTTTTATATAATTGCCGGCGATCAGGCTCGCGCTGTTGACGGTCCGACGCAAAATACAATTCCGCCTTATAATAATTACGCCGTCAAAGCGCCCTTAAAGCCCGATAAAGTAGCAGAAGAAATTTCAAAAGAAATTGGAGCAGGGGCGGCAATAGTTGATGTTAATGATTGGGGAGTGAGGATTTTGGGCAAAAGCCGAATTTTCAAAATAAATGAAAAGTTTCTTTCGAGGGCCTTAAAAGATAATCCTTTAGGCCAATGCGATGAATCAACTCCAATTGGCATTATTAGAAAAATAAAATAATGAAAATATTTAATCTACAGACAAAAAGCATAACTTCGTCGGCTTTAGTTTTGGGCATAGCCAGCGCTTTTAGCGCTTTTTCAGGCCTTTTGAGGGACAGATTGCTGGCCGGCAGATTCGGCGTCGGAGATGAACTTGATATTTATTACGCTGCTTTCAGGATCCCCGATTTTATTTCTATGATTTTAATAATGGGCTCAATTTCAGCTGCCATTGTGCCTATTTTTAGCGGATATCTTACTCGCAATAAAGACGAGGCCTGGAAATTTCTTTCAAATCTTTTTAATTTGATAATTTTCATTTTGGTTTTAGTTTCAATTGTTTTGATTATTTTTACCCCTCAATTAGTCAGTTTAATAACCCCGGGGTTTTCCGAAGAAAAAAAAGCAATGGTTTCTCTTATAACCAGAATCATGTTCTTGAGCCCTATTATCCTAGGGATAAGCAATATTATTTCTTCGGTCTTGCAGGTATTCAGAAGATTTTTAATCGCCTCTTTAAGCCCGATAATATATAATTTTGGAATAATCGCCGGAATTTTATTTTTAGCCCCTAGGTTCGGAGTGGCCGGCCTGGCCATGGGAGTGGTCTTTGGAGCTTTGCTTCATCTTTTGATTCAAGTCCCGGTTTTATTCAAGATCGGGTTTAAATTTTCCAGAATTTTCAACTTTTCTGACCCCGGTTTTAAAAAAGTGCTTAAGCTGACCTTGCCAAGATCATTGGGACTGGCGGCCAGCCAGGTTAATCTTTTTGTTATAATTGCTATCGCTTCAACCTTGGCTTCGGGCAGTATTGCTATTTTTAATTTGGCAGAAAGCTTAAGCCGGCCTTTCTTTATTTTAGTCGGCATCTCCTTCTCAACCGCCGCCTTTCCTCAATTAGCCCTTTCTTTTTCTAGAGAGAAGAGGGAAAGATTCCAAGAAATATATTCTAAAACATTTTCTAAGATTATTTTGCTCATTATCCCCTTAAGTATAATTTTATTTTTCTTCCGTGATTTTTTAGTGGGCATTATTTTAAGAGCAGGCAAGTTTGGCTTAGTTGATAGCCGTTTAACTGCCGCCTCTTTGGGGTTGTTTGCTATAGGATTATTTGCCAAATCTTTAGTCCTTTTGATAGTTAAGGCTTTTTATGCTCTTCAAGATTCAAAGACCCCGGCCAAGGCCAGTATTTTGGCCATGGTAGCTAATGTCAGTCTGTGTTTTTTATTTTTAAGGTTGCTGTCTTTTGAAAATTCCTTTAAAGAGCTTTTAACTAAATCTCTTTCTCTTTCCGATTCCGGAGACATAAGAATGCTGGGTTTGCCATTGGCGCTGTCCCTGGCTTCAATAATTCAATTTCTTTTCCTTTATTTCTTTTTCAAGAAGAAAATGAGTAATTTTAACTTAGATGCCAAATATTAGGAACTTCTGTGTTATCAGTCATGTGGATCATGGAAAATCAACTTTAGCTGACAGGTTTTTGGAATTGACAGGAACCATAGCCAAAG
>CAYIJU010000020.1:0-9587 GCA_964363855.1 uncultured Candidatus Saccharibacteria bacterium
AACCTGTTTTGATAAAAAATAAAGGTGAAATTCAATTAACAAAGATTGGCCCTATAATTGAAAAACTGATTAAAGAGCGCGGAGCCACTCAAATTGACGAAGAGCTTGAGGGAGTAATAGACCCGGAACTCCAAGTTTTTAGTTTTGATAAAAACCTAAGGGGAGGATGGTCAAACGCAACGGTAGCCGCTAGAAAAAAAGCACCGGAAATTTTTTATAAATTTACTACCCGCAGTGGCCGGGAAATCACCACAACCGGCGACCATAATATGTTAGTTTTAAAAAATGGAAGGGTGGTAGCGGCTAAAAGTTCGGAAATAAAAGAAGGAGAATTTATTCCTCTCCCCAGAGAAATAATAGATAGCAAAACAACTTCGGCATCTTTTAACCTTTTGGAATTACTTAAAAATTCAGAAAAAGTTTATGTGAAAAACGCCCAAAAAATAATTAAAGAAAATTACCAAATCCTGCATAATGTTTTAATCGACAAAAAATATGACCTTTATCTTGATAAATATCGCTCCGGCCGGCCGATTCCAATAAGATATTTTAGTAAAATCATAAAACATTTAAATCTCTCTGCTAGCGCAGGAGAGCTAAAAGAAATAAAATTAGTTTCAAAAAACGGCAACCGAAAAAACTTTTTAAATATCAATTTTCCGACAACTCCGGAATTTCTAAGGGTTTTGGGCTATCTCGCGGCAGAAGGAACAATCAGAAAAGAAGTTTTAATGATTTCAAATATAGACAGGGAGGTTCTTAAAGATATCGATTTTTCCTTTAAAAAAATAGGGGTTCCTTTTTTCCGCATAAATAAAGGGATTAACACGGCTTTTCGTCCGTTTATTGAGGTAATCAATACCTTAGGCGGCGAGGGCGATTCGGCGGAAAAGAAAGTATTGCCGTTTATTTTCGGCCTGGAAAAAGAAAAAATTGCCAATTTCCTTTCTGCCTATTTTGAGGGCGATGGAGGAGTAGAAAAAAAGAGAGTTCAAATTAGCGCTACTTCTAAATCAGAGGAATTAATTTCTGAAATCAGCTATCTTTTATATTATTTTGGAATTATTGGAAGGATCTCCAAAACAAGAAAAAAACCCTCAAACAGCAACTGGAAAAGAAATAAAACTTATTGGCGTCTAACAATTTCCGGCCAAAATAATCTAAGACAATTTACTAAAAATATCAATTTTATTTCTCAAAGAAAGAGAATTCTGCTTTCAGAAATAATCCAGAAAGAGGGCAATACTAATGTGGATATTATCCCTGGAGTGAGTCCAATTTTTAGAGAAATATGCCAATTATTTAATTTTCAATTGCACGGAATTCAGGACATTTCTAATTTAAAAAGAGGACACTATAATCCGTCGCCAGAAAAATTAAAGGAAATAATTAATTTAATTGAACAGAGAATTCAAAAATTCAAAGATCTGACTTCTACTTACAAAATTTTAAGCGACTTACCCGAATTAGCCTCAATAATTGATTTAGGAAAAAATAATAAAAAATTAAATAAAGCCCTTTGGCAGACACTGGGTCACAGTTGGCAAATAATGAAAAGCGGCAAATTCAAACCCCTTTCCCGCAATGCTTTTAAGGCAATTAACATAATTAACGGCGATAATTACTCTTTAGAAGAAATAAAAGATAGAGTTTATTCGGGCTTTCAGGAAATGGATATGCCCGTTAAATATTATAATCAATCTCTCCAGTCGGCCTTAGTCGCGCGCCCTCAAAGCAATACTTCTTATGAAATGATTCAGAAAGCGGCCACGCATGTCTGGAAAAACTATCAGAATATTTTAATAGATAAAATTCCGCAGGTTGAGCAAAAATTAGTTCAGCTTAAAATTTTGGCCAATTCCGCCCTTTTTTGGGATCCGATTGCTAAAATCAAAAAAATCGAGAATAAAAAAGAGGAATATGTTTATGATTTAACTGTAGATAATGAAGTATTTTTAGCTGGCAGGGGAGGTATGTTTATCCATAATTCTTATGCCATTAAATTAGAAGTTCTGCGATCTCTGATGATGGGTGTTGATTCAATTATTCTTGATCCGGAGAATGAATATCGGTCTTTAGCTGAAGGAGTTGGCGGCTCTTTTTTCAATATTTCTCTGGCATCAGAAAACCATATCAACCCTTTTGATTTGCCATCTCCCCGGGAAGACGAAAAGCCGGAAGATGTTTTAAGATCAAATATTATTAATCTGGTCGGGCTTTTGAGAATTATGCTGGGCGGCTTAACCCCCGAAGAAGACGCAATTATTGACAGGGCTATAAGCGAAACCTACGCCGCCAAAGATATCACTCCCCAAACAAACCCGGAAAACTGGCAAAAAAATATTCCCTTGATGGAGGATCTGGAACAGGTTCTCGAAGGCATGGAAGGAGGAGAAAGTTTGGTAAAACGGCTGCGGAAATTTACCAAGGGAACTTTTGCCCAATTTTTCAACCAACCGACTAATGTCTCTATGGAAAAACCTTTAGTAGTTTTTGGCATTAGAGATATGGAAGATGAGCTAAGACCAATCGCCATGTTTCTGGTCATGCGTTATATTTGGAATAAAGTCAGGTCGGAAATGAAAAAAAGAATTTTAGTAGTTGATGAGGCTTGGTGGATAATGCGGACTGAAGACGGCGCATCCTTCCTATTCGGCATGTGTAAAAGAGCCAGAAAATACTGGCTGGGGGTGACGACTATCACTCAAGACGTAGGCGACTTTATGAAATCAGAATATGGCAAACCGATCATCACTAACTCCTCAATGCAAATTTTATTGAAGCAATCTTCAGCTACTATTGAAATAGTCCAAAAAACTTTCAATCTGACGGAACAGGAAAAATATCTGCTGTTGGAAGCCGAAGTAGGGGAAGGCATTTTCTTTGCCGGACAAAAACATGCGGCCATAAAAGTCGTGGCTTCTTATACTGAAGATCAAATTGTCACCTCCAACCCTGAAGAGGTTTTAAAAATAAAAAGAGCCAAAGAAAGCGGAAACTTAGAAACTTAGTTTCTAGGCTAGGAAACTAAGTTTCTTTAAAATTATGCCAGAAGAAACATCCGTTCAACCCGGTCTTAAAAAACAGAGTAAATGGCGAAAAAAAATACCCCCGGAAATTCTTCATTCTCCCGGAGGAATGATTCTGATTGTTATCGCCGTGATTATGGAGCTTATTGATTTAATTCCTATCCCATTTTTAGATCAATTATGGGAATTCCCGCTAGAAATAATTTTTATGATATTTCTGGCGAATATTGCCAAGCTTCCTTTCCAATCATTGATTATTCCCTTTGCTATTGAACGAGTTCCTGTTATAAATGACATTCTCCCCACTTGGCTTATTCGTTTATTCATGTAGTTTAGGGACGGGGCTTAATTATAATTTTTCTTTCCGGCTCTTCGCCTACGCTTTCGGCGACAATATCCTCCCTTGAAGCCAATTCCATATGGATAACTCTTCTCTCATAGGCCGACATCGGCTCTAGCGCTTTTTCTTGTTTAGTCAAAGAAACATCATCGGCTGCAGATCTGGCTAACTCTTTCAGATAATCAATTTTCTTTTTTTTATAATCATTAATGTCTAAGTCTATATATAAAAATTCCTGTTTGCCGGCAGGCAGGCCTGCTTCTCCGGTTTTTTTTCTTAAAATCGCTCTTAAAATATGCTGTATTTCAAAAAGAGTTTGGCCGCCCTGTCCGATTAAAATTTGCGGCTCGTCGGTTTTTATATTCACCGGCAATGTTGATCCCTCTTGAGACCCAACCTCAACCTCAACTTCAAAAGCCGCTTTTTTAAAAAACTCTTCAATTATTTGCCTAAGATTTTGCGGTTCCATTTTTTTTCATTATTAAGTATTGCTGGCCTATGGAAAATAGACTGGTCACCACCCAATAAAGTCCGATGGCTGATGGCATTTTGAATAAAATAAAAACGGTAAAAATGGGGAAAATATAAAGCATCTGCTTTTGCATCATATTGGAAAATTGTCCCACTTTATCTCCGTCTTTTACTTTTTGAGCTTTCGGGGTCATTGTTTTCGTTTGGAAAAATTGACAAATTCCCGCTAAGACAGCCAAAATTATTGATGGCTGCGCTAAATTCAAGATGCCCAAAAATGTCGGATCAATTCCCTTCACCAGCACTCCTTTCCAAAACACCTGGTATAGAGCGATTAAAATCGGCAATTGAATTAATAATGGTAAAAATCCCCCTAAAGGGTTAATTTTTTCTCTTTTATAAAGGGCCATTATTTCTTTTGCCTGCGTCTGCTTGTCGTTTTTAAATTTTTGCTGAATCTCTTGGATTTTCGGCTGGAGCTCGGTTAAAATTTTCTGGGATCTGATTGATTTTGTCATTAATGGATACAAAACCAACCGGATTAAAATAGTTAGTAAAATTACCGCCACTCCGAAATCCTTGCCCGGTATATATTGATAAAATAAAATTAGAACATTAAAAAGGGGCTGATATAAAATAAAATTGTAAATATTGCCTACCATAGTTTTGATTTAATAAAAAGTTTATTAACTAACTCTTCTGTTTCTTTGTTATTCTTTGCGCTAAAGTCAGAAATAACAATTAGAATCACGTCAACGCCGCTCTTTATCCGCTCCAAATTAAGTCTGATAATCTCGCGTAATTTTCTCTTTAGCCGATTGCGGATTGTTGCTTTTTTGGAAATTTTCAGAGAAATTAAAAATGCAAATCTGGAAAAATTTAAATCATTATTTTTAATTTTTAAAATTAAAAATCCTTCCCTAAAGCTTCTTACTGATTTTAAAATACCCTTAATATCTCCGCTTTTTTTTAAGCGATATTTTTGGAGCAACATGGGGCTAAACGGTTAATTTCCGGCGCTTTTTAGCTGCCCTCCTTTTTAGGGTGTTCCTGCCTCCTTGGGTTCTTTTCCTTATTAAAAAACCGTGGGTTCTTTTCCTCTTTTTCTTTTTCGGATTATATGTGATGCTCATATACTCAGTATCTTAACAGGTTTTCCCCAACATATCAACAGAAGCAACTGTTTCCCTCTTATTTTACTTTTCTTTTTGAACGACTATAATAAAAAATACAACATTATGTCTCTTGAAGAACTCTGGCAAGCGGTTCTTGCCCAGGTCCAATTAACTATTTCCCCGGCTAACTTTACCACTTGGTTTAAAAATACCTCGATTGTTTCTTTGAAAAACGGCGAAGCAATTATTTCTACTCCCAATTCTTTTGTCAAAGAGTGGCTTGAACAAAAATATAATAAGCAAATATTTAAGGCCCTCCGCGAATTGAGCGAAGAAATAAAAAATATCCAATTTTTAATTCAAAAGACCGAAACAAAAACTTCCAAAAGAGACTTTTTTATGCCGGAAATCAGCCAATTGGAACTGCCTGAATTTAAAACCGATAAAGAAACTAATCTTAATCCAAAATACACTTTTGAAAACTTTACCGTCGGTACTTTTAACGAGCTCCCGCACGCCGCCGGATTTTCGGTTTCTAAAAATCCGGGAGCTGTTTACAACCCTCTTTTTATTTATGGAGGCGTGGGTCTTGGAAAAACTCATTTATTACAGGCGATTGGCAATGAGATTATTAAAAATTTCCCGCAGAAAAAAGTAAAATATGTTTCTTCGGAAAAATTTACTTCTGAAATTATCGCCGCTATCAGGAGCGGAGAAATTGAAAATTTAAAAAATAAATATCGGCAAACTGATGTTTTGATTGTTGATGATATCCAATTTTTGGCCGGTAAAGAAAAAACTCAAGAAGAATTTTTTCATATTTTTAACGCTTTATATGATAAAAATAAACAAATTATTTTATCTTCCGACAACCCGCCCAAGGCTATCCCGGCGTTGACCGAAAGGCTGAGATCGCGTTTTGAAGGAGGAATGATTGCCGATATAAGTTTGCCTGAATTGGAAACCCGTATCGCTATTTTAAAGAACAAAAGCCAGGAAAGGGGCATTGAGCTGACTGAAGAAATTTTAAATTTTATTGCTATAAATATTCCCCGTAATATCAGAGAATTGGAAGGGGCTCTAAACCGCCTAATGGCTTGCCAAAGAATCCAAACCCAGCCCTTGACTATAGAAATAGCCAAATCCCTTCTTAAAAATTTAATCTTTGCCCCGAATAAAATAATTAATGTAAAAAAAATAATTCAAGGAGTAGCTGAATTTTACGACCTAAGGGACAAAGACCTTTTATTGGAGTCAAGAAAAAAGGAGATTGTAAAACCCCGCCAAGTGGCTATGTATTTAATAAGAGAAGATATGAAAGGATCTTTTCCTTTTATTGGACGAAAATTTGGGGGTAAAGATCATACAACAGCTATCCATGCTTGCCAAAAAATTGCCAGGGAGGTGGGGAAAAACGAGGGATTAACAGAGGAAATCTCCCTAATTAGACAAAGAATTTATAGCGCCTAATTTTCTCCCCAATTTTTCCACAAATAAAAAACAGTTATAATAAAAGGGAATCAGGTTTAATTATTAATTATCCACAGTATTAATAACAACAATAAATAATATTATATTATAATTATCTATGAGACTAACTATTTTACAAGAAAAATTAAAAGAGGGATTGGCTCTCGTGGGGCGTATTTGCTCAAAATCAACTACCCTTCCAATTTTAAGTAATATTTTATTTAAGGTTGAGAAAAATTTTTTAATATTATCAGCCACTGATTTAGAAGTTGGAATAAAATGGAGATCTTTAATTAAAATGGAAGAAGAGGGAGAAGCGGTTATACCGAACCAAACAACATTTTCTTTAGTATCTTTATCTCCTAATAAAGCCATTAAAATCAACTCAAAAAATCTTCAAGTTTTCTTTGAGTGTGATAATTACCAATCCACCCTTAAATCATTAAGTCCGGAAGAATTTCCAATTATTCCTTTAAATATAGAGGGCGAATATTTAAAAATTCCATCTCAATTTTTTTGCCAAGCCCTAAGTCAAATAGTTAATTTGACCAGCACATCTACCGCTAAACCAGAAATTTCCGGAGTTTATTTTATTTTTCAAGAAAATTTAATTAAAATAGTGGCGACCGACAGTTTCCGTTTAGGTGAAAAAACCATATATTTAGAAAAAAAAGTTGGCACGGTTAAAAAACAGTCTTTAATTCTGCCCCAAAAAGCGGCCAGAGAGTTAATTAATATTTTT
Organism: uncultured Candidatus Saccharibacteria bacterium; assembly: GCA_964363855.1. Taxonomy (GTDB): domain Bacteria; phylum Patescibacteriota; class Minisyncoccia; order Minisyncoccales; family CAZWNE01; genus JBBTTI01. Next base: position 7,168 of record CAYIJU010000020.1, read on the forward strand.
GGAGAAAAAGCTGGAGATTTAAAAATATACTTTTCTTCAAATCAAATTGTTTTTGAATCCCAAATGGAGGAGACTAATGTCCCCCAAATCCAATTTACATCCCGCTTAATTGAAGGAGAATTCCCTAATTATCAAGATATTATTCCTAAAAAATCGGAAACTCAGGTTTCTATCCCGGGCAAGGAATTTTTAAACCAGGTGAAATCAGCCAGCGTCTTTTCTGGCAAAACAAATGAAATAAAATTAGAAATTAATTCTAAAAAAGGAATAGTGGGAATTTCCAGTCAAAGTCCCGACGTGGGCGAATATAACAGTCAAATACAGGCCAAAATAAAAGGGAGCGATACAAAAGTCGCTTTTAATTACCGATTTTTAATAGATGGCCTTTTAAATGTTAATATTGACAAAGAAAAAGAAGTTGTTTTAGAATTAACAGGAGAAGAAGGCCCGGCGGTCTTGAAATCGTTAAGCGATCAGAGTTATCTTTATATCTTAATGCCGATTAAAAAAACCTAATCGGTTGCAGCGGGTTTTTCAAATTCTTCTTTCGGCAAACTCGGCAGTATTTGTTCCATAAAACTGTGGAAGATAGGGCCTACCACTATTACAGCGGACTGTTTTTTTAATAGCGGCTCGTTATTATTATTCCCGGCCCAAACGCCGACGCTGACAGATGGAGTATAGCCGATTATCCAAGTGTCCCTGAAATTATCAGTAGTACCCGTTTTAGCCGCTACGGAGTAGTTCTCAATATATAAGTTGGATCTTGGCCCAAACATCGGAGCTCGAGATTCATTGTCAGATAAAATATTATTGATTAAATTTGCCACATTTTTTTCCAGGACTCTTTTCAGTGTTTTTTTATTTTCAAAAATAATATTTCCATTCCGATCTTCAATTTTTAAAATAGCGGTCGGTTCTATTTTCAGGCCACCGGTGGCAAAAGCGCCGTAAGCTGAAGTTATCTCTAATAATTTTACTTCCCAACCGCCTAAAACAATCGCCGGGCCGAAGGGCGGTTTTAATGTGGTAATCCCAAGATTTTCAGCCGTTTTTATGCTGTCTTCAAGTCCGGCTAAATATAAAAGAGTTTTGATCGACGGGATATTCAACGATTGAGACAAGGCCTGTCTTAAGGTAACCGGGCCTCGGAATCTGTCATCATAGTTTTGGGGAACATATTCTTTGTCGCCCCAGGTGCCAAAATTAGTCAATTCATCAACCACGATAGTTTGGTCAGTATATCCTTTTTCAAAAGCAGTAGCATAAACAAACGGTTTAAAGGTTGATCCCGGCTGTCTGCCCGGATTCCCCCTTACACCGATAACGACATTAAATTTCGGGTCAAAAGAACAATCAACTCCCGGATTACATCCCTTAGGGAATGGCTCAGCATTATAATCACCCTTGCCCACAGTCATAGCTAAAACCTCGCCGGTTTTAGGAGAAATTGCCACCATCCCCGCGTTATGGGCATTGTAAATTACATTTTTTTCTACTCCTTCCTTAACGGTTTTTTCCGCAATTTTTTGCATTTCCCAATCCAAAGAGGTGATGACTTTTAACCCTTTATTCCGTAAAAGTTCTTCGCTAAACTGGTTTTCCAGCTGCTGTTTCACCCAAAGCGTGAAATAAGGGGCTTTCAATAAAAGAGGTTTTTCAATAAATATAACCTCTTTATTTTTTTCTTCTTCGGCCGTTGCCGCATCTAAAAAATGTTCAGCCGCCATGCGGTTTAAAACATAATTTTTTCTAATTAATAATTTATTTTTATTTTCTCCATAAGGAGAGAGAGAATAAGGGGCCTGGATGATAGCGGCTAAAGTTGCGGCTTCGGACAGAGAAATTTCGGAAACCGATTTGCCAAAATATGTTTGACTGGCGGCTTCCGCGCCGTAAGCGTTTTGGCCGAAAGGTACTTGGTTCAAATACCATTCTAAAATTTGGTCTTTAGAATATCTTCGGCTGATCTCCAGAGCTAAAATAATTTCTCTGGTTTTTCTTTCAGCGGTTTTATTAGCGGATAAGAAAGTGGACCTGATTAATTGCTGGGGGATGGTAGAGGCGCCAAAAGCAGCTTTTCTGAGCTTTAAGTCAGCTGAAATCGCCCTGATTATTCCTTTAAAATCAACGCCAAAGTTATGATAAAAATTAGCGTCTTCGGTGGCGATGACAGCCTGCTTCAAATATTCGGGAATAGCGCTTAACGGGACCCAAGTTCTTTTTTCCTCGCCGTAAACCTCATAAAGCAGGATTTGGCCCGTTCGGTCGTAGATTTTAGTTGATTCGGAAAGCTGCCTTTCTGAAAACACTTCCGGCCTAGGGAAGTCTTTAGTGTAATAAAAAAACAGGAATAATCCCCCAAATCCCAAGGACAAAATTCCTGCCCCTAATATTTTTAATAATAGTAAAAATAATTT
>CAYIJU010000021.1:0-1100 GCA_964363855.1 uncultured Candidatus Saccharibacteria bacterium
ATTTTCGGGCTGGCTTCTCTACTGCCCAGCCAGAAGGCAAGGCCAGCAATAAGAGCGACAACCAGTACGCCAATACCGACGAACAAAAAGCCCTTATTCCCCTTCATCCCCTTTTCAAAAACCCCAGGTACTTCGGTCCGTGGCGCTACCGCCACAGGTTTTTTTTGTTCTTTTACTCTTTCCTTTAAAACCATTTTAGTTCCTCCTTTCCTTTCGGGAATTTTATTATTTACATTCTATCTATATTAAAATAGAAATGTTCCATTTTAATTCTACCACTCCTTAAGTTTCTTTGTCAAGTAAGCGAACTCCGCAAAGTGAAGCGAAGGGTGAAGATGAAACAGAGTTTCATCGCCTTTTCTTTAAAAAACAAAGATATTTTTGATATTTTATTTAGAAAATAAAATATTAATTTTTGTCGTAAAATTTGCGCTAAGTTTAGCTTCGCACAAATTACCGAAAGAGAGACTATTATAAGCACTGGAAGACGCGCGGTTTTAAGAGGGATATTTAGGAAAATATAATAATAGATTATTTTTTATTATTAATCAGCCATTTTGCGATCGCTTCATAATTCTTGCCCCATATTTCAACTCTTTCTTCTTCCGCAAAAATAATCGGTGCTTTTAAAATATACTCTTTTGTAAAACCATCGGGTTCCGCATAAACTGTCGCTACTTCAAAATAACCGTTTCTATCCGGTTGATCTTGCATAATTTCTAACAATTTTTTTGCGGGCAGTTGTTTTTCGATATAACTAGTATAAGGACCAGGTATGCCTAAAGCATTAATAAAAAGGCTGTGATCTTCTCTAACTACTGCAAGATTAAGATCTTTAGCAGCCTGTAAGCTAGTAAATTTGGCTATTTCTAAGCTATTATCTGCTTGAATTTCCGGATAGTCCTTATCTATCTGATTTACCTCAATGCCGTATCTCTTAAAAATCAGCCTAGCTGCCATTAATTTACCCGCATTTTTGGTTAATATATTAATAGTCATAGATTTAAGCATTATAACAAATTTCTCCTATTGGGAAAGCTCTAAGGCGGGAGAAACCGTTTCCTCGTTGACGTTAGTCGTCAACATCAAGTTACCGGGGT
>CAYIJU010000021.1:1200-9472 GCA_964363855.1 uncultured Candidatus Saccharibacteria bacterium
TCAAGTTACCGGGGTGCAACCCCGGTATTTTTTACAAACCCATTTTTTGTTTCTGGCGATGAATATTAGTCTCATTTTCAATCTTCGTCCCGCTTTGCAGGATGGGTCTTGCGGTAAGCTAAACTTCGCGCAATTTATTATTTTACAAATCTAACGGGTGTATTATATGTATCTGAACATGGACAGCAAACAAGCCCCGCAAAGCGGGGCGAAGTTTGAAGATGAAACAGAGTTTCTCGCCCTTTCTTTGGAAAATAAAGAGATTTCGAAAATTTACTTAAAATTTGAACGAATTTTTTAACTTTGTAAAATTCTTTTTAATAAATAATCGATATCTTGTTTTCCTCGCCAAATACCGTTCATTTTTTGAATAAGTTGTTTGTGTTCCGGGTAAGACACGCATTTTTGCTTGAAAACTCGGAGCCATTTAGGGGAATTCTGAATGAGCACATTGAATGCTTCGGAAATGTCCCACACTTTAAAATCATATTTATGATTTTTATATTTTGGATAATGCGAGTAAAAATAGTCATAAAACATAAAATGGAGTAGTTCGTGCGCAATCACAACTGGAATATATCTAGGGATGCGGTGCCAAAAGGGAACCTGGAACGTTTTATCTTCTAAAAAACGCGGATACATGCCCCAAATTGTACCAAAAGCAACATATTTACCTTGCGGCCATTTGCGTCCACTAAAAAGATGATCAACAAGCGGAAAATAATACGGCGCAATTTTTTCCCAACATTTTTTGTGTTGCATCAAAGCACGGTTCATATCTATTTGCTTGCTACGGTGTGCTTCATAAATAAAATAATGCAGCGCTTTTTTATTTTTTATTTTGTATTGTTTATTTTTGTCAAAGTATATTTTTAGCTGAGGATACTTATTAAACACCGCCCAATTCAAATTCCTGCCATTGTCGTATTTGGCATCTTTCGTGAAAGCCCGTAAGGTTTCAAAATCTTTTTTTGCGCTTTTACGAAAAGTAACGCGAATATAGGACATATGAAATAATAAAAAATTAGGGGACACGAGTATCTCTCGCATCCCCTATTGTAGTAAATATTTGGCGTATTCTCAACTCCCGATAACTACTAGTCGCTGAGTTTTGCATACGCATCCCAGACTAACCACTCTAGGATTTGCTTACTGTGATGACAGGCACGTTCGTCGAGGTTATACCGACTACCAGTTTTAAGCTCGGCGCTTGCAGGACAACCGCCACCACAGATGCCGAGAGCCGGACATTTCATACACTGTGGCATGAAAAACGGCGAACGATCGCGCCAGTCGGCAAAAAGCACCTCGAGAAGATTATGATGTTCCACATCATATACTGATCGCGGAAAGTAAGTCCTAGGTTTAACGAAGTCCTGACAGACACCGATGCGTCCATCGGGAGCGATAACGAGCTGGCGGCCTACCACGCCGCAATCTGCGTACATTGGCTCTTGATCAACAAACGCACGGACTTTGCGCATTACGCGTTCTTCATAAAGGCCTATTTCGCGGAATCGTTTGAATGCTTTAATTTGACATTCCACTGCCGCACGGTAATAGTCGTCAGACAGTAATAGGTTAGGTGTGAAATGGAGTAGGTTTAGGCTTATGCCATCCACTTCGCGAAATTCTCCGTCCGTAAAGAAAGCGAGAAATTCATCGAAGCGTTCAATCGATTGAGGCGTCAAGGTTACCGATAGTCCGACACTAACATTGTAGTGCTTGAGCAGACGGAATGCATCGGTGATACGCTCCGTAACGCGCACGTCACGGCGTTTCGGGATCCTATAAATATCGGTAATCGCCGCCGGACCATCAATCGAAAGCCCAACTGTAACGTTATGCGTAGCGAAGAACTTCGCATCCTCCTTATTTAGGAGTACGCCATTAGTAACAATTGCGATTTGGCAATCGTTGGGCAATGTGCCGTGCGCCTTGAGTTCGTTGGTATAACAGACAGCATCGTATACCGCCTTGCGATTCACCAATGGCTCGCCACCGTAGAGATGGATCACCTTCTTTTTTTCTGGATTGCCGTGTTGTGCCACCATCTTCGCAAAAAGATTAAGTGCCCTGATAACTGTCTCTTTGGTCATCTGTGTGGGTCGGAATATACCCGTAAGCGAAGGCGTTTCTTCAAAGCAGTAGGTACACCGCAGGTTGCAACCGTCGGTGACGAGTAGGTATAACAGTTCGAGTGACATTTCCGACTTGAGCTTTTCGCGCATTTCTATAAATGCTCTCTCGTCAGTGGCCTTATTCTTAATTAACAGCCCCTGAGATATGAGAATCTGTATGAGCTCTGTACCGCCTAATTTGTCTGACGAGCGTAGTGTTTCTATGAGAGCGTGTAATTCTTCGGTAGGAATATACACTACTCCAATAGTTAGCGAGTTCACAAGTGCCGAAACGCCATTTCGATGCAATAAGTTGTACCATTGGGAAAGTTGCATGGCATATTCTCCCTTCTCCTTTTTTGATAAAAATGATGGAGGATAGGAAGAATTGCCTCCTATCCTCCATCAAGTGTCGACTTACGTGGTTGCTAGCAGCGCGTACATGAAGTGAAACAGCAGTCAACGAAGTCGCGGCCGGGCTTGGTGATATTCTCCATAACTTTCGCACGGTCATCGGTCTTGAGCACGATCGGCTTCATTTTCTCTCGCAGATTAGTCATGCCTTCCTCCTTTCTATCCTATGTACAATTTTTAAGACTTCTAATCTGCCTTAATTTTACCGCTTTTTAAGCCACCTTGTCAAACCTTTTGTGCTAAGCTTAGCTTCGCACAAATTACAAATCGATGGGGAATTGGAGGGAGTAGAATTTATGGTAGACGCCCTTCTTCTTTATCAGATATTCATGGTTGCCCTCTTCGGCAATCCTGCCTTTTTCCAAGACTAAAATTTTGTCCGCTTTTCTGATGGTAGAGAGGCGGTGAGCGATAATAAATGTCGTCCGGTTTTTAATCAGTTTTTCCAGGGCCTCCTGGACTAATTTTTCCGACTCGGAGTCTAAAGAAGAAGTGGCTTCGTCTAAGATTAAAAGTTTGGGCTCGCGGATTAAAGCCCGGGCGATGGCGATTCTCTGCTTTTGACCGGTAGACAATTTAACGCCTCTTTCTCCCACCAGCGTTTCGTATTTTTTAGGAAAGGACTCAATAAAGTCGTGAGCATTGGCGGTTTTAGCGGCCTTAATGACTTCTTCATCGCTGGCCTCCGGTTTTCCATAGCGGATATTGTTTTTTACCGTGTCGTTGAACAAGGTAATTTCCTGGGGCACGTAGGCGATAATTTTTCGCAAAAAATAAAGGTTTAAATTCTGGATATCAACATCGTCAAGCAAAATTTTGCCGGAAATGGGTTTAAAATAATTAGAAATTAAATCAGCCAAGGTGGTTTTGCCCTCTCCGCTGCCGCCGACCAAAGCGATTTTTTGGCCGGGTAAAGCCGAAAAATTGATTCTATCCAGCACTAATTGGCCGCTCGGATTGTCGGCATAGCCGAAACTGACATTTTGAAATTCTACTTTTCCCTTAATTTCTTCCAGAATTATGCCTTTTTCATTAAAGTCCTCTTCGGGAATTTCCAAGAACTTTTCCGCTCTTTTTATCTTCGCCATGCCGGTTCGGAATTGCTGCCAATACCAAGCCAGGCCAGTTAGAGGAGCATAGACTAAATTTAAATATCCTAAAAACATTACTAACTTGCCAGCCGTTATCGCGCCATTTTCTAAAAGCAAAAGAGCAAAAGCGAAGACGGCCACAAAGCCGGTTGAAAAGAAGAGGTTTTGCCAAAGATGGAGCGAGTGCCAGAGAGCCGTAAATTTTTTATAAACAGGGCTAAGGTCTCCCCGGAAGTCCTTGGCGTTTTTTTCTTCTTGAAATTTTTCCCCGGCGCAGGATTTAATTGTTTGGACGTTGGAAAAAGAATCATAAAGATTGCCGAAAACTTTTTCAAAACTTTCGCTTAATTTTTCCTGGGTTTTAACGATGGGATTAGTTTTATAGATAGTGATTAATATATAGCCGAAAAATAAAAAGCTTACAGCTATAGCCAGCTGGCGTTCAATAAAAAACAAGAATAAAATTCCAAGACCGGCAGAAATAAACGAAGGGAAAAACCAAATTAAAATATCGTCAGTAATTATGACCAAGGAATCGGCGGCGCGGTCAATTTTAGAAAAAATCTCGCCCGTCTTTTTTTCTTTATGAAAGCTTAAAGGCAGATTTATCAGGTGGGAAGCCGCTTTTAAAATAAAATTATTATAGATATCTACGCCCAAAAGACTGCCGGATAAGCCGGAGATTCTCTTTAAAACAGCCGAAACAGCGCTCATTATCAGCCAGATTATCAGAATGTTTAATATTAAGCCGGTGGCGTCGGGCTGGAATACCAAATCAACCAGTTTCCCGTAAAAATAAGGGATTACGGCTGAAACCAAAATGGAAACCATTGCCAAGGCCGAAGCGAAATAAACCCGCTTCTTGTATTGGCCGAGATAGCTCCAAATAATTTTTATTTCTTTGATTATCCCCCGCATAAAGTTATCGTTTATTTTAACATTGACTTAAGTAAGACGCAATGCTATGATTTAGCTACATGAAAAAGATTAACCGCCAATTGGATAAGGGGTTTGCCTATTCCCATGGTTTGTTTAGCCAAGGCGGTTTTTATGTAAATTTAACTTAAATTTTACTTTTAACACAAAGAACGCCTCGGCTAGACAAGCGAGGCGTTCTTTATTTGTCTAGAAAGTTCTTTAAAATTTGAAAAAGGAGCTGAACTATGCCAAAGCGCACAATCCGGTTGTATCTGCTATTTACGGCGATAACTAATCTAGGGATGTCTTTCATCATGGCAACATATGCAATGTTTCTTATTTCCCGTGGGCTGAATCTTTTTGAGGTCAATCTTGTAAACTTTGTTTTTTTTACAACCTTGTTCCTTTGTGAGATTCCTACGGGCGTCTTTGCGGATGTTTTTGGGAGAAAACCATCTTTTGTGGTTTCTTGTTTTCTCCTCTCCCTTAGCATGTTTATCTATGCGCTTTCAAGCTCTTTTTGGGGATTTGTTTTAGCGGAAATAATAGGAGCTATCGGAACTACTTTTGCTACAGGAGCTTTTCAGGCTTGGTTAGTAGATAAGTTGAAATCCCAAAAATATACTGGGTCGTTAGGGCCAATTTTCTCCAAAGAGCAGCAAATCTGGGCAGGAGCAGGAATTATAGGAGCTATTGCCGGCGCTTTTCTAGCGGATAAAAATATAGCATTTCCTTGGGTTGCCAGCGGGGTTGTTATGTCCCTAGCAGGAGTATTAGCAGTAATATTCATAAGGGAAGAAGGATTTGTCCGTCAGAGTTTTTCCTTGAAAAGAAATTTGGAAATAATGGGAAAGACTGTTAAAGTAAGCGTCCGTTACGGCTTGAGTAATAAAGCCGTAAGGTTTATTCTCTTGATCGGGGTATTCCATGCTTTTGCGATCCAAGCGCCGAACATGCAGTGGCAGGTTTTTTTCTCCCAATTCCTTAACAATAAAATCAGCTTAGGTTTTATCTTTGGCGGGATTGCTATTTGCTTGATTATAGGGGCTATCTTCTCTCCACGGTTTTTCCACAAAGAGAAGCGTGCCTTGATAATTTCGCAATTAGTTGTGGGGGTTGGCTTGATTACTGCTGCTTTATCAAATCTGTTTCCAGTAGCCTTAGCAATGTTTTTATTGCATGAAGCTGCCCGGGGCTTTTCCGCTCCTTTAAAAAATACATACCTTAACAACAATATACCTTCGCAAGAGAGAGCTACCCTTATTTCCTTTGAATCAATGGCCCGTCATCTTGGGGGAATGGCCGGATTGATTTTCAGCGGACTGGTTGCCGAGCAAATTTCTGTTCCAGCGGCTTGGATATTTTCCGGAGGAATTCTTATTACTGCGACATTATGGCTGGCAAGGAACGGGAAAACTTAAATTAAAAGCGGGGAGATTATATCAATCCGCTTTTTTATTAAAGAGATTCCGTCAATTTAACCCAGTCGGCTACGGTTAGAGTTTCAGCTCGTTGAGAGGGCTGGATTTTGTTCTCTTGAAGCCAGATTTGAGCTTGGGGACGGGGTAGGGATAACCCTGTGGATAGGTTGTTGATTAATTGTTTCCTGGGATGGGAAAATCCAGCTTTAACAATACGGAAAAATAAATTTGCGAGAACGGTTCTCGTAATATTGGATGGGGTGATTTTTATTATAGCGGAGTCTACTTTGGGACTGGGCCAGAAGGATTTTTTGGAAATATAGTCAACGATTTTTGCTTCGGCGTAAAATTGGACTGAAACGGCTAAAATAGACATTTGGGGCGGTTTGGCGCAGATTCTCTGGGCCACTTCTTTTTGAACCATTAGAATCATTTCTTTCGGCGGATTAGCGGCCTCCAAAAATTTTCGAATTATAGGCGAAGTTAGATAATACGGGATATTAGCGATAATCTTGAAATTTCTAATTTCTAATTTCAAATTTCTAATATCTGCTTGTATAATTTCTACGTTTTTAAAATTTTTTAATGTTTCTTTAAGAATCTCGCACATTTTGGCATCCTTTTCTACGGCAATGACTCTTTTGGCCTTTTTAGCCAACTCTAAGGTTAATATCCCTGTTCCCGGCCCAATTTCTAAAACAACCTCGTCCGGTTTGATGTCGGCGGCTTCAATTATCGTCCTTAAGGCGCCCTTATCAACCAAAAAATTCTGACCAAGCCCTTTAGAGGGTATTAAATTTATTTTTTTCATAAAAATAGGCCAAGGGAGTTTCCTTGGCCATCGTCTTATTCCATTGCCTTGAGGATCTCGAGGTACATATCTTCAACAATTTTCCTTTGTTCTTTTCCGGTTTGGGCATAATGGTCTAAACCGGGAGACGAGTTAACCTCAAGTATCCAGTATTTATTCGGCTCTGTCGCAATGTCGCCGTTGATTATGAAATCTACGCCACAAAGACGCAGTCCCATATCTTTTGTTAAACGAATGGCAATCTCCTTAAATGCCGGATGGATATGTTTCGTAACATCCAGAGAATCGCCGCCGGAAGACAAATTGGCGTTATCCAGCAAAAACACGCGTTGACCAGTTTTAGTCACAGATTTTGAAGTTAGTCCTTGTTGTTTAATCTTCTGGGCAATGCGGAAGTCGTTAATTTCTATTTTTGTATCCCGGCCCGACGCAACAAACTGCGCCTGCTTGTCCTCAAGAAGCTGTCTAATTGAGGAAATGCCATCGCCAACGACATTAAGGGGTATCCGTTCATAAGCGGAAATTATTTTGTCGTCAACTACCACTACCCGGTAATCTTTCCCCGCAACTGGCTTTTGGACAAGGGCAATTTTATCTTGGGTGAATACAAACCGCATCGCTCGATAAAATTCGCGTTTATTATGGGCTCGGGAAACGCCATTGCCTTGGCTTCCGCTGTTCGGTTTGATAAATACGGGAAAGCCAATTCTTTTAGCGTAATGATAGCCAGCGTCAATATCTTGCTGCGATCCGATGATCTTGCGCCAAAAATCAGAAAAAAATGTTCTGCCAGGGACTGTCGGGTAGCCCATTTTTTTCATAAAAAAATTAGCGTAATCTTTGTCCTTGGCTATTTCCGATGCCCCCAGCGTATTAATATCAACGCTGGAATATTTAAAATAGCGTTTCCTGCCGTTTTTAAAGACAATCTGGCCGACAATATTCCATTTCGGCTCCATCGCAACGGTCGCTCCGATTTTGGGCGCTATTTTCTGTAGAATTTTTCCCAGCAAAGGTCTGTCTGATTTTTTCATGGTTATGCCTTCCTTATTTTTAAAGACTTAATCTATTTTAAATTTACCATTTTATAAATTTTTATCAAGGTTTATTGCAAGACTAAAAAATGATAAAATAGCTTATTAAGCATGACTATTCAATCAGTTCACACTTCTTTGTTTCAACAGGGAGATTCCTTGGAGCATTTTCTTTTCCGTTTTCTCCCGCGGTTAAAAGAAAAAGATGTTGTGGTTATAACTTCCAAAATTATTGCTTTGTCGCAAGGGAGGATTGTTGCCGCTCGTTCTGATAGAGAGAAAGATCTTTTAGTAAAACAAGAGAGTAAAAAGGTGGTTGCTACCCCGTGGTTTTTATTAGGCTTTAAGGATGGCGAATGGCGGCCGAACGCCGGCATAGACGAATCAAACGCCTGCAAAAAATTGATCTTGCTTCCAAAAGAGCCGTGGCGGACAGCGCGCAATCTTCAAAAAACATTAAAAA
>CAYIJU010000022.1:0-9152 GCA_964363855.1 uncultured Candidatus Saccharibacteria bacterium
CTCGCGTATGATTCTTCTCTGGCCGCTTGGTCTAAAATAATAAAACCGGTTTCGGGATCAAACGGATCTTGTTTTTTGAAATCAGCTAATGATAAAACGCCGCGATGGCTTATGCCAGATCTTACCCCGCCAAGAAGTTCATGGATTATGGTTCTAACCGAGCCTCGCACCTTCACTTCCAAAGGAATTCCCTCGGGAGCCTTTTTCAACGCTTCGGCGATTGGGTCTTCGTAGCCCATGGCCGCATAACGCTCTATCGCCGCTTCGATTGAAGCCATTCCGGCATAGCGCTTGTGGCGGCCATCCGGTTTCTCATAACTTTCACCGGGCGTTTCTTCGGTACCGGCGAAAAGCGTGCCGATCATGACAGACGAGGCGCCAGCGATAAGAGCATGAACAATATCACAGCCGGCTCGAATATTGCCGTCCGCGCAAAGAGGCGGAATTTGTTCCGGTTTGTAATTGTATCTAGCGATCAAATTCCAATTTATTTCCGAGGTTGCGAATAGTTGTGGTACGCCGATGCCGGTGCCAAGACGCGTAGTGCATGGTCCACCGGGTCCAATGCCGATTTTTAATCCCTGCACACCCTCTTGAATCAAGGCATGTGCCTGTTCGGCGGTACCTATGTTGCCGACCACAAGTTCATAATCTCCCAACTTCCGCCTAAATTCGCGGATCGCTTTTTTAACAGAGGCGGAGTGGGCGGAAGTTACGTCCATAACAATTACGTCTACATTCTTTTTCTTGAGTTCCTGGGCGCGTTCTATGAAATCGCCGACCGCTCCGATTGCCGCGCCGACAATAAGATTGCCCCTCTGATCAAGATTTGCCAGAGGATACTGCCGAAGACGCTCAATGTCTTTAGCGGAGATCAACCCGATAATAAAGTTGTTAGCATCGACCACGGGCAATTTCTTGATTTTGTGCCTTGTAAGCTTTTTTATTACTTGATCAACGGATACTGTCTCATCGAGGGTAGCTACCACCAGAGAGCCTCTTTTTTCTTTGCCGGTCTTTCTTTGCGTCATGTGATCTTCCACGGGTTCAGAATCGTCTACGAACCTGACATCCCGTTGGGTCAATAGGCCCGCCAACTTGCCATTGGCATCTTTTACCAATAGGCTGCCTACTCCATATTGACCCATCATATTTCTAGCTTCGCCGATTGTAGCCGCGACTTGGATGGTATAAGGATTTTCAATCAGAAAATTGTGCGCTCTTTTCGTTATGCCGACTTCGTGACCCTGACGATCGGGCAAACAGAATCTTTGGATAATACCAATCCCGCCTTCTAACGACTGGGCTATTGCCATTTTTGACTCTGTAACATCGAGCATATTAGCCGAAACCAGCGGTTGTTTTAACGGCACATTGGCTGAAAAACGCGTATCAAGCGCGACTGCGTCTCTAGAGACAGCCCGATTTTCTCCCAGGGGCGGTAAAATTACGCTGCGATAGGTTTTACCGCGAAATCGGGTCAGATGGGTTGCGGTTTCTGTTTGGTTCACTGCGTAACTCCTTTTTAATGTGCTGCGCAACGCAAGTTAATCCTAGGGCAGTATAGCCGAAATCAAATAGAAATCAAAACCCCGCCCTTTCTGCAGAAAGGGCGGGGTTTTGAGATGAACTCAGGATTGCCCTGAGCTTGTCGAATCCACAAGTTTTTCTTCTTGACCTGAGCGCAGTCGAAGGTTGGCGGCAAATTCTAGTTTGTGAACCTGAAAGTAGAGAGAATCTTCGAAATTTCTGGTAGATTGTATTCTCCCGAAATGAAATTATAAATTTTTCCATTCCTGAATAAGTAGATCACACGATAATTTGGAAGATCAGACCGTAAAAAAGCATAAGCTTTCTGATTTCCAATAGTCATCTCCTGAACAGGATGTTTATAACTTGCCAATGGGTCTTTATCTAGACGTGAGTAAAATTCCTTTATCTCGTTAATATCCTTAAACTTCCTGGTATCAAGATATATATCCAGGTACGAGGTTATAGGCTTAGGATTTTGTGGACGAAAGAGTACTATATCTCCACCCAGATAAGTGGCGGGGTCAATTTCTACCGTCCAGTTGTTTGGATATTTTGTGGTAAACTCTAATTCGCCGTTAGTATAAGTTTTCCAATTTGCAGTTTCATCTGTGAGTGTTGGGGTTGGGCTAGGAGCTTTCGTTTGAGTAGGAGTAGGCGCAGGGGGTTGAGCAACCGGTTCCGATTTTTTGGTCAACGCAAAATACCCAACTGCCCCAGCAAGAAAAACGACGGTAACTACAACCAAAATAATATTTGCAAAACCTTTTCGATTCATTTTCATAAAATAACTTTTATGATTAAAAATTTTTCTTCCCCCAAAATGCGAAACCGCCAATTCGTTTTTGCCCCCAAAATCCAATACAAATTAGTCGCCGAGCGAAGCGAGGCGAACCAAAACTCCTTGCAATTTCCTTTCTGGTGCCCCTGGAGGGAATCGAACCCCCATTTTGGCCTTAGAAGAGCCCTGCTCTGTCCATTGAGCTACAGGGGCAACGGGACTATTCTATTTGATTTCTTGAAAAATGTCAAAATATTTTTTAGTTCCGGTCTCTCTAAACTTTTTTCCCCGCTCTTGCCAAATATTTAGAACATCTTTATAAATTTTTTCGTTGAACTGGAGAGGATTTTCCAAAATTTTTGCTTCTTTTTTATTTGCCAAAATATTATATTGATAAAAAATAAAACCGCCTGAAATCAAAGAAATCAATAATAAAATCAGATAAGATAAAAAAGCGCGCTCAGCCATTAGCCGGGGCAGCTTTTTAAAAAATATTTTAATTTTATTTAGATAAAACATTTAAAGAAAGATTGGCATTAATATTTCCCTTCCCTTGATTAGAAATATTAAAACTGCCAATTTCAATCAAATATTGGCTGTTCTGCAGTCTTTCCAGGAATCTTAAAAAATCTTGAGAAGAACCAGCCACGGTTATTTGGTAAGAACCGGAAGATAAAGAAATTTGCGTTGCCACGTTGGAATCTTTGGATGTTTTTTCCAAAAAACGGATAAATTCAACCGGTAAATCAGCTTTAACAAAAAACGTTTCTGTTTTTTCAAAATTCGGCTCAATATCAGCATAGTAATTTTCAAATTTTTCCGAATTTTCTAATTTTGATTCCAAAAGCAATAATCTTTTCTTTTGTTCTAAAATATCTGACGAACTTTTTTTAATATCTTTAAAAAGAGGATAAACTAAAAAAACAATGAGAATCAAAGACAAAACAATGATAATTGATAAAGATATTCTTATTTTTGTCTTGATGCCTACCATCTTATCTTAAAATTTAAAGAAAAATTAATATCAACCGGCTCTATCCAATTAGTCGGCGGGAAATAAACGGCGCTAAAATTATTTTCTTTTTCTAAATTTTCTTTTAGTTTAAGCAACAATTCCCGGCTGGGCGAAAATCCGGCAATAGAAAATTGAGAATTAGCGGAATTAAAGCTTAAATTTGTCAGATAAACGCCCGAAGGCAAGGCATCAAAAATTTCCTTGAAAATAACAACATTATCTCTTTGTTTATGATAAAAATCGGCTAATTGGGAAAAAACTGCGTTAGCCGTAATAATTTTATTTTCTATTTCCTGAAAAGTGGCGTTTCCCGACTCTTGTTCTTTTTGCGCCAAATTAATTTTTTGGATTTCCGCTTCTGCCGAAATAAAAATTTTAATTGAAATTAAAATAAAAATAAAAGAAATTAAAAAAGCTGTAATTATTATTCCCAAGATTAAAATCATCCTGAATTTTTCTTCCGATAAAAGCTCCTCTTTTTGTTCTGGCGACAACAAGTTGATCATTAATTTTTTTTAATTCCTCTTAGTGCCAGCCCTAAAGCTGTGGCGTATCTCAATGACTCGCTTTGAGATAATTGAGATTTATTTTCCCCGTCTTTTGATAAGATATTAATCCAAGGATTTCCCAACTCTACTTTAATTTTCAATTGGTCGGAGAAAAAATCGGAAATTCCTTTCAGATTTGCTCCGCCGCCGCAAAGAATAATTTTAGAAACATCCTTATCCGGATGATGGCTCTTGTAATAATCCAAATATTTTTTAACCTGTTGAACTAAATCCACCAAACTGGGAACTAAGGCCTCAAAAATATTAAACTTTTTATCCGGGATCAGACCATATTTTAATTTTAACTTTTCCGCTTCCAATAAAGAAGTATTTAACGCTTTGGCAATTATTTGAGTAAAATTTTGACAAGAAACAGGTATGGAAGAGGTGAATCTTAAGGAAGACCCTGAAAAAACAATAAAACTGGTTCTAGTCGCGCCTATGTCAATCAAAAGCACTGGAGAAGAGCTATTTTCATTTTTTATTAAGGCCCGGGCAATGGCTAATGATTCAATCTCCAAGGATTTGGTCTTCAACCCGGCCAATTTCAAACAATCAATATATGGATCAATTGTGCTTTTCGGCAAAGCAGCCAATAAAACATCTAAATGATCAATACCCCTAGCCGGCGGCTGGACAATCTGATAATCAAGATAAACTTGATTTATCGGCAAGGGAATATAATTTTCCGCCTCAAAAATTACGGCTCCTTTTAAATCTTCTTCAGACATCTTGGGCAAACGGATAACCTGCAAAAACGCTTTTTCCTCGGGTAAAGAAGCGACGACATACTTAGTTTTTAATTTTTCCCCTTTTATTTTTTTTACAGCCTCTTTAATGATTCCAACTAAGCTCTCTTTGTCCTTAATCTCGCCCTGCCTGATAATTCCCGGCTTAATTTCTTCTTCTCTAAAAGAAGCTAAATTAAAAAACCTGCCTCGCTGGTTTAAAGCGACAATTTTTAAAGAAAGATCGGAAATATCTAAACCGAAAGCTTTTGTTTTTAAATCCAACAAACTCATAAATATATTTTACTCCACTTCTTGCCAATTAACAATTTTGTAATCCGGCGCGATGTTGGGAGTAAAAGGCGGAGCGCTGTAAATTAAATCAGAATCAAAATAACTTTCTCTTTCTCGATAACCGGAAATAATCTGGCCGCCTGAAGTCCATTGGGTTCCCACCCGTCCATTGCTAATAATAGATCCTGAAATTTCCAATTTTTCTTTAATATTGTTCGGGTAATGATTCCGGGAAAACCTGCCTTTTTGAGCGACAAAAATTCCCCTTAATTCCATTTGATTCGGCGATTGGGGACCGATTAAAACATTTCTCTCCCCGATTAAGGATAAACCGCTGGAACCATCTAAGCCAACATAATCGATATCGGCCGTTAAAATCACGTCCGTATCTAAATTCGGGTTGATAAGGTTGGCCGAAGCTAAGGTTATTTTACCCTTGATTGTTCCCTCTGGAAAAATATTATCTTCAACAAAAATTACAGAACAAGACGATGGCACGGCAACGGTTTGATAAAGATATTCCTGGGAAATCGTAAAATAATCATAATGCCATCCCTCTTCCATAGAATAAGCGTAGGCAGAAGAAAGATTGGTGATAATCCATGCCTCAAAAGTATTGTTGTTTTTAAATTTTAAATGATAGCCCTTTGCTTGAGGATTAATATCTAAAGAAGGAGGCAGATAAACGCCGTTAGTTTGGGCGTTAATTTTCATTTGAGACAAATCAAAAGCCAGTCCGTCGAAATTGAAAGGAGCTGTCGGAAAATCAAATAAATCTTCTTGTCCATTAGCTGTTGTGAAAACGCCCGGTTTTTGTTCGGAAGGAAAACAGCCGAAAGAACTGGTGCAAAGCCAAGTTTCTTTTGCGCTGGTGACAAGCGATTGATTTTCCCCGTCCATTCTGATTCCGCCATTGGAATGATAAGGCCCCCTAATTTCGTGGTCAGAACCAATCCAAACGTTATCATTTAAAATATAAGAATATTGAGCAACAGTCGGACGGCCGTAAAGAACCCTGACTTTTCTTTTTATTTGCGGGAAAATAGAAGTCCAGCCCGTGGAAGTAATTGTTGTTTCCGTAATTTGGCCGCAATTAAGAATAGAATCAATCTCCAGAGAAAACTGGCCGAGAACGCCGCCGGACGAATCGTAATAAGTTTTCTGTAATTGACAATCCGCCTCAACCCCGTTATTCAGGCACCATTTATAATAATTTATTCCGGCTTCGGCGATTTCCAAAGATTCCTGCCAAGCGATTTTTTGGATTGACTGCCGCTGTTGAATTAAAATAAAACCCGAAAGCGCGGCCAATAAAATCAAAAAAATTGAGCCGAAAACTAAAACATAAGAAATAATAATGCCTTTCTGCATATAAAAATTATTCGATTTTTAGATTGCGCAATTGAACCCTTGATTTCAATTCAAAATCCTGGGGCGGCTGATTAGGATTAACGTTAATTATCAAATAAACTTCCATTATTTTAGTATCCCGCAGGCGAGCCGGAAGGATTTGAATCTCCTGGCCCGCTCCGTCAAAATAACGAAAGATGGGCGGCGCGTTGCGGACATAAGAGCTGATGGTCTGCACTTGTTCTTGATCCAAGGGATATTCAGCCGG
Source organism: uncultured Candidatus Saccharibacteria bacterium (assembly GCA_964363855.1). GTDB lineage: Bacteria > Patescibacteriota > Minisyncoccia > Minisyncoccales > CAZWNE01 > JBBTTI01. Next base: position 6,515 of record CAYIJU010000022.1, read on the forward strand.
ATCTCCCACGGGATTAATTATTCCTTTTTTAAAATCCCTTTCTCCCGTTGCCAGAGTTTCCGTCCAGGAAAATTCAAATTTAGCTTTTAGGGTGTGATTCGGCTCCTGCCAATCGCAATGAGTATTAACGCCGGAACTGCCGTCGGCGATAAATTGGATATTATTATCAATCGCCTGGGCCGTGACATCAAAAATAGCCGTCCCCCGCCAAGCCCCGGCGCAATCAAAACAGCCGAATTGGCAAAGTCGCGAAAGATTATCCCCGTCGGAAAAAATATCAGCGTATTCATTGCTCATGCCGAGATCTCCTTCCAGGGAAACTGTCACTTGAGCGGATATTAATGAGCCGGAAAGAAAATTATTGAAAGAAACATCGCATGTTCCGCCGGCGGAAAAAACGACGCACTGTTTAGTTTGACTACCCGAGCCGATTGTTCCTAAAAAATATCTTACCCTTTCGGTTTGGCCGTCTTTATTAATATCGGAAAAGAAAATAAATTCTTTGTCTTCGGCCAAAGAAATGGCGTATGAACCGTCTTCTCCGACTTTGGCTTCCCTGATTTCTTTAACCATTGCTTCAATTCCTTTTCTTGCTTCGTCAATCGCCACTGACTGCTGCCAGGAAAAACCAAATGTCCGATAGCCGATTACTATAAATCCGGTTATTCCGGCTGAAATTAAAGCGAAAACAGCGATGGCAATAATAGTTTCAATAAGGGTAAAGCTACGCATAAAAAATTATTCTACTTGCTGTAATTTAATGGTTTTGACATTGTCGCCCGAAACGGAAACAGTGGTAGAAGCAGGCAAGTAACCGGCGGCTGAAACATCCAAATTATAAACTGCTCCCTGTAAAGGAATAAAATACGTCTGACCCTTCTCGTCGGTATATTGCGAAGAATCATAACCTAAAGACGCTTTTGATAATCTTGCTTGAGCGGAAAAAACCGGCTCCAAGGTAGTCAAATTCTGAACGGCAATCAAAAGAGAATTTTCTGCTTGAAAATATAAATTAACAGGTAAATTGATATTAGGGGGAAGAGAAATGGGTTGAGGCTCCGGCTCGGTTTTGACTAAATCCAAATTGGCGGTTAAACTGGAAAAATTGTATAAATCCCATTCTAAATCGGGTATAGTTAATTGCCCCTGAATATCAGAAAGATGGCTAACGGAATATTTATAGACGGGATTTTCCTGATTATTTAATCCTAAAATTTTTGTTCCCCGCAAATTAAAAGCGACTCCGGGAATTGGCGTGGCCGCCGATGTCCGCCAGGAAATTTGCCAGTCAAAGAGAATCGGGCTGACGCTGGTTGAATTAGTGGAAAAACTCCCTTTGATTTTCAATTGAGAATAAGTGCCGGTGGCAAGGGCGGATAAATCAATCGATCCTTCGTCAAAACCCGACGCATTGCCGGCCAAATCGTTTTCCGGAATAATCAGCCAATCGGTGCTTGAGGCGAAAAAGACCCGATATTTAATGTCGGTATTTTGGGGTTCAAAATCGGAAAAATTAAATTCTTCCCATTTAATAATGTTTGTTGGATTGACGGAAATCGAAGTCAAAACGCCTGAAGTCAAATATCCATGAGTATCAGTGGCCAGAATAACCTGGCTTTGGTTTATAACAATATTATTTGAATCGGAAATTTTGTCGGTATTTGAAAAAGTGTCGGAAAAATAATCTTGGCCCCAAAGAGAGAAAGTGTTTGCCGAAAAAACGCCCACTCTGTCAATAAAAAAACTGGTTTCAATTAATTGGTCTTCCAGAACTAATGGATTTGGTTTCTCTGGGATGGCGACCTCGGCGGCGCTATATGTGCGCTCTTGGCTATAACCATTTTTGGAAATCATTACCTTGTAGGTTGAAGTGGCTAAGGGAAAATAATACTGGCCGGTTTCCGGAGAAACAGCGACTATCGTAAGGTCGGTCAGGGGATTTTTAATTTCAATCAAAGGGGAGAGAACTAAAGCTCCGAAGGCGTCCAAAACTGAAACAGAAAGAATTCCGCCGATAATCGCGCATTCTTGAGATAAATTTTTCGGGGAAATACTGGTAACTAAAGAAACTTGACCCTTGGCCCGACCCGACCAAGAAACTTTAACTTCGGCTTTTTTATAATCATTGGGGCATTCGTCTTGGGGCAAAGATACGCCATCGGCGAAATCTACGATAAAATCAACTTTTTTTTCAATTATGTAATCAATGTTGTTTAAGCGGGTAGTGGTGCTTACCTCTAAAATTCCTTCCGGAAAGCCGGCCCGGACTCCGATTGATTCGTAAAGCAGGTTGCGAATGTTTTCTATTTCCTGATTGGCGATAGCCAGAGCTCCAATCCTCGCCTTGCTTTTTTCAATAACCTGCGTTGCCAATTGAAAACCATTAAAAATACCGAAAAAAACAATGGTAATCAAAAAAATTCCGACCAAAACTTCAATTAGCGTAAAAGAATCTTGAATTTTGCTTGCCCGCCGGCTAGGCGGGAATTTTGAATTTTGAATTTTTATCATTCTATTGCTCCCAACATTGAATAAAGCGGCTGAATCATTGAAATGGCGAAAAAACCGATGACCGAGCCGATCAAAACCATCAAAACCGGTTCTATCACCGAGGTCAAATTTTTAGTTGTTTTAGCCA
>CAYIJU010000023.1:0-2620 GCA_964363855.1 uncultured Candidatus Saccharibacteria bacterium
TTGTTTTTTCCGTTTCCTTTGTATAGAATGCCACCAAGTTAAGCAAAGTTTTATCCAAGCTGCCTGTTCTTTCCCCGACAATCGTCATTTGAGTAAAAAGCGGTGGAAAAAATTTAGGAAACCGCGATAGAACTGAAGAAATCTGCTCTCCTTTTTTCACTTCTTCCCGTGCACTGGCAATAATTTCTTTGTAAATTGAATTCCCCAAAATCTGCTCGCAAATTTCCAACGACTGGGTAATGGGTATCCCTCCAGAAATCAAAGTGGAAAAGTTTTCGGCAAATCGGGAAAGATAAATAATCTTCAGAAAAGAGGAGAATAATGGGACTTTTAAAATTAATTTATCAAAAAAATATTTTCCTTTTTTGGTCCGATAGTATTTGAGCGAAGATACGGCCAAACCGATTATAGCCAATAAAATTGCCAAGCCCCAGCTTTTCAGCAAATCGGGCAGAGCCAGAGCAATTCTGGTGACTAACGGCAATTCCTGGCCGGATTCCAATAAAACTTTTGAAAGATTAGGAATAACAAAAAGAATCATCAGAACAAAAACAGCGATAACCACTAAAAAAATAACCGCCGGGTAGGTCATCGCTCCTTTGACCTTGCCCATTAAATAATATTCTTTTTCCAAATGTTCAGCTAAATAATCCAACGAATCTGATAGTTTTCCGGAAACCTCGCCGGCTCTGGCCATGGCGACATAAAAAGGAGAAAATAATTTAGGATATTTTGATATAGCTGAAGAAAAAGAAGTGCCGCCCTCTATCTCCTCGGAAATTTTCATAATTTTTTCCTTAAAATCAAGATTTTTTGTTTGGACGGCTAAAGTTCTTAATGATTCCACCAAAGGAACCTTGGCGGAAAACATAATTGATAATTGCCGAGAAAACATAACAACATCTTTTGCCGGAATCCTCTCAAACAACTTGATTTTTTTAGCGAAAAGCGAAGTTTTACTCGCTTCTTCCAAGAGAGTGACGTATAACCCGTATTTTTGCAAAAGCGAAATAGCCACCTCCTTTCCCGAGGCCTCGATAATTCCAATTTTAACTTCTCCTTTTTGAGTTCTCGCTTGATAGTTGAAGTTCAAGTTATCTAATTAACATTTTTAATTCGGACGGATTCAAAGAATAATTCAAGGCATTTTCCAAAGTAATTTCTCTTCTTTTAACCAAATCCGCCAATGATCTATTCAAGGAAATCATTCCCACCTCCCCCGATGTCTCAATAACCAGAGGAATCTCGTGAACCTTATTTTCCCTGATCAGGTTGGCAACCGCCACGGTATTTAATAGAACCTCGCCCGCCGGAATCAATCCCCCCTTAATGCGTGGAATAAGCCGCTGGGAAAAAATTCCCAACAAAGATCCTGACAATTGGGCTCTAATTTGACTTTGCTGTTCCGGCGGGAAAATATCAACAATCCGATGAACGGTTTGGGCCGCTGAATTAGTATGCAAAGTTGTGAAGACCAAGTGGCCTGTTTCAGCCGCCGTAATTGCCGTGGAAATAGTTTCAGGGTCCCTCATCTCGCCGACCATGATAACATCCGGGTCTTGACGGAAAGTAGATCTTAAAGCCCGAGGGAAACTTAAAGTATCTTGGGATACTTCTCTTTGTTCAATAAAAGACCGATCGTCTTTAAAAAGATACTCAATCGGATCTTCAACAGTAATAATATGATGAGCGCTGGTATGATTAATCTCATCTATCAGCGCCGCCAGTGTTGTTGATTTCCCCTGGGAAGAAGGCCCTGTTATTAAAATAAAACCTTGATTAACTTTGGTCCATTCGCGTAAAATAGGCGGCAAGTTTAATTCTTCAATAGTTTTTATCTTGATCGGAATTAATCTTAGGGCGCAGGAAATCTCGCCTCTTTGAAAAAAGACGTTGACGCGAAAACGGCCCTTATCCTTAAAATTGTATGAAAGATCAATTTCTTTCTCATTTTGGAACCGTTGGAACTGCTCTTCGGTCAGTAATGTCTTAGCTATATTTTCAAGATCTTCCCTGGTTAATATTTTATATTTTAACAGAGAAACTAAACGGCCGGACAAGCGCAAAATCGGCGGATGATTAACCGAAAGATGCAAATCCGAGGCCTGTTCTTCAATTGTGGTTTCTAAAAGTTTGTCTATTAATGATTCAACTGAATTCGCCATAATTTTTATTTTAAAACTTTTTTAACCTCGTCAACTACCTCGCTTGGCGTGTAATGGGCTTTAATTAAATATTTAACCGCGCCTAATTTTAAGCCCTTCTCCACCTCGGCTTTCTGGCTTAAGTTGGAAAGTATGATAACCGGCAAAAATTTTGCCTTAGCCATCTCTTTGAGTTTTTTCAAAATTTCCCAGCCATCCATTTGAGGCAAAACAATATCTAAAAGAACCAGATTAAAATTTTTTTCCGCCACTAAAGAAAGACACTTATCTCCGTTGGGAGCGACTTCAACGTTGAAACCAGAGGCCTTTAATTTAGTGCTGTAAATGTCGGATAAAAATGGATCATCTTCTACTAATAAAATGTTTTGCATAAGATAAATATTATTATTTTTCTTCGGCTACTCTTAAAACTTCTTCTATAGTTGTTATACCCTCTAAGACCTTTAAAATACCAT
>CAYIJU010000023.1:2720-9135 GCA_964363855.1 uncultured Candidatus Saccharibacteria bacterium
ACTCTTAAAACTTCTTCTATAGTTGTTATACCCTCTAAGACCTTTAAAATACCATCTTGTTTCATCGTCACCATACCCAATTTTTTGGCCTCTTCGGCAATTTTTGCTTCAGAAGGTTCTTGCATGGTTATTGCCGCCAAAGATTTATTCATGCTTAAAACCTCAAATAAAGAAATCCTGCCGGCAAATCCCAATTGATTGCATTTTTTGCAGCCAACTGGCTGAAAAATATCGAAAGGCGGTTTAATTTTTAATTCTTTTGAAATTAACTCTTCTGTTTCTTTGTCGGGCTTAACCTTTTTTTTGCATTCCGGACACAATGTTCTGACCAACCGCTGAGCAACGGCAACTGATAAAGTGGAAGGGATAAAATACGGCTTCACGCCTAAATCAATCAATCTGGGGATAACTCCGGCGGAATTAGTCGTGTGCAAGGTTGATAAAACAATATGACCGGTTAAGGCCGCATGCGTCACCAAATTAGCCGTTTCTTCATCGCGGATCTCGCCGACCATAATAACATTTGGGTCTTGCCTTAAAATATGCCTTAGTCCGGTGCTAAATTCATAGCCGATTTCCGGTTTTATTTGCGATTGGTTGATTCCTTCTAAAAAATATTCTATCGGGTCTTCAAGTGTTACGATATTAGTTCCTTCTTTATTTAATAACTGCAAGATAGAATACAAAGTGGTAGTTTTGCCTGAACCGGTGGGACCGGTTACCAATATCAAACCGTAAGGTTTAGCAACGGCATCTTTTACCGCCTGAAGATTTTTTCCCCGCAATCCCAAATCCTCAAATTTTTTAAAACCGACCGAGGGATCAAGAACTCGCAAAGCCACCTTTTCTCCCAAGGCCGTCGGAAAAGTAGAAACCCGAAAATCAATATCTTTTCCATTAATCTCGCTGGAAAATCGACCGTCTTGGGGAACCCTGGTTTCATCAATTTTCAAATTAGAAAGAATTTTAATTCTGGCAATTACCGCCGGATGAATTTTCAAAGGCAAAATGATGGAAGAGTGCAGAACGCCTAAAAAACGGAATCTGACTCTTAATTTTTCTTTAGTCGGTTCAATATGAATATCGGAAGCATCGCCCTCAAGAGCCTGTCTTAAAATAACTGCCACAATTTTGCTGATGGGAGCTTCTTCGGCTAGCCGCTCCAGTTCTTCTGTTTTAATCGGCCTTTTTTCTTTACCAGTTTCTTCGCTTAATTCCTCCAAAGCCGTTCCCACCTCTCCCTTTAAGTTGCGGTATTGTTTTAAAAGTTCATTAAAATTCGTCGGTGTAATCAGGAATACCTGATAAATAAAATTCTGCCGGCGGGCGAGAAACTTTAGGGCCTCTTGCGATTTAAAGTCTTCGGGATAAACCATACCGACTTGTAAAGTTTTCCCGTTTTTTACCAGAGAAACCATTTTGTAAAACCTGGCGGTTTCTTCGGGAATCAACTGCATTATTTCCAAAGACACTGAATCCGACGCCACTTCTTTCAATGGAATTTTTAAATTTTCGCTTTTCAGGTTAAAAAGGGATTTTTCGTCTAAAAAATGTTTTTCCAAAATTAATTCCTCCTCTTTTTTCCCCGAAGTTTTAGCCTCCCATTCCAAAGCCGTTGCCTTCTCCTGGTCTAAAATTTCTTTTTTTACTAATTGTTGAATCAGTGTCATTGTTTTAGTAAGGCAAAAAGGGATTTTTTCTGCCGTAACTGCCCTGCAATGGCTGAATTACTTCAAATAACTCCAAATTATCTAAAATCGGATTTTTAAGAACCTGCCAATCAATATTAATTTTATGGACAGGAAGCGGTGATATTGGAAGTGGGCTTCCTGATTTTTTAGAAAACCCGAGCCAAATGATAATTAAGGTGATTACAATAATTCCTCCAAGAATCGGAAGCAATAATTTATTTTTCTTTTTTTGTTCTAAAAACGAAACAGGCATATTATTTGATGAAATTAGCCTTAATTTTAAGATTAAAATCAACGGGATCTTTTTCCTTTTCTGCGCTGGAGAAGGAGAAAGATTCAATATTAATCATCCTGGCGGATTTTTCCAACAAAGAAAGAAAATTTCTGAATCCGTCCATACTCCCAGAAACCGCTAAATTTAAATAAATCTCGCCCGGTTCTTCATTATGGCTGATAGATTTTAAAACTAAACCGGCGCGGCTGGTCGCCTTTTGCAAAAAATTATAAAAAACAAGCGGCTGGGGACCTTCGGGCAGGGCTAATTTTATTTTATCAAGTTGATCTTGATAACTGGCCAAATTATTAGAAGTGTTTTTAATCTCTTTAGAATAATCTTCTGCGGCTGCTAATTCCTGCTTTTTTTCTTTGATTCTCTTTTCCAAATCGCTTAAAGCGTCTTTTTTGGGAAAAACAAGCGAAAAAGCAAAGACAAAAGCAACTAAGAATGTAATGACGATAATTGTTGGTTTTCTAAACATGCTTGTTTATTTAAATAGCTGGGGGGTTAAAAAAAGCTTAAAACTAAAATTAATTTTCCCTTTTTCTCCAATATTAAAAGGATTAAAAATGAAATCTTTTATCAGTGATTGCTCTTTTTGGAAAATGAAAATTTGCTGCTGTAGAGTAGTAAGGCTTTCAGTTTCGCCTGAAATATTAACTTCCGATTTTACCACATCAAAATTGACCTGTTTAAACCTAGCCTTGGGATGGATAATTTTTGGGAAAACATCAAAAATTTTTGAAGAATAAACATGAGCATCAAAAATTTGAGAAAAATCATTAACCTGCTTTTCGATTATCTTAATTTCTTTTTCCCGGCTGATTTCCTCAGCCGTCTTTTTTTGAGCCAGCGCCTCATCTAATTTTTGCAGAGAATTTTCCGCTTTCTTTTGAGAATTGCTTATGGCGAAAAAACTGAAAATAGCGGCCAAAAAAAGACCGATGGAAAAATAAAGCAAGATATCTTGCCATAAAGGAGATTTTTGAATTGTTTTTGGAATAATTCCTGCCATAAATAATTAAATTCGAAATCCGAATCGTTAAAAGAAGCTTAGCTTCTCACTTAGAAGCTAAGCTTCTAAGTTTCTAGCCCTCTTAGGGCTAATCCCGTTGCGATGGCGTAGGATGGACCCATTTCTTTTAATGTTTTTTCTAAAATTGGCGGACAATAAATATTTAAAAATGGATTGGCAATTTCCGTTTCTTTATGGGAATGCTCCTGAAAATATTCTTTAATGCCGGGGATTAAAGCCACTCCGCCGGCTATAATAAACTTTGCCACTTCCTTATTCTCGCTTTGTAAAAAATTATTGGAAATTCTTTCCGTCTCCCTTAAAATTGAATCTATCAAAGGGGCGATTATATTTTTGATATTTTGATCTGTTTGAAGGCCGTATTTTCTTTTTAAATTTTCGGCTTGGGTATAATCAATTGACAGGCTTTTAGCGATTTGTTCGGTCAATTCATTGCCGGCTAAATCAAAACTATGAGAAACTTTAAGCACTCCTTTATCAATAATACTGTAGGTCGTACTTTGAGCGCCAATATCCAACAAACCGACAATTTTTGTTTCTTCTTTAGGAACTAAGGATCTGAGCAGTCCAAATACTTCGGCTTCCAAAGAAACAAGTTTTAATTCGCACATTTTGGCTATTTCCTGATATTGGTTGATGACTTCGTTGGGAACCGCCACTAAAAGAATTTTTAATTTATCAGTATTGTTAGCCACTTGCCAATCCAATGTCACTTCTCCTAAGGGCAGAGGAATATGCTGGCGGGCTTCATATCTGACGGCTTCGGGCAATTCATCTTTAGTCATCAACGGCAAGTCAAAATTGGTGAAAAAAGTGGAAAAATCAGGAATAGAAAAAATACACTCTTTAGTTTTTATTTTGGCGCTTTCATTAATTGCCAAAATAGCTTTGGCAATGTTTTGACTGGAAAGCAAAAGAGTGCTTTTATCAAAAGTCCGGAAGGTTTTTTCATAAAGGACGCCGGCCGAAATCTCGCCATAATTTTCTAATTTTCTCCTGTCTCCCCAGCGCGAAAGTTCTACAACCTTAATAGCGGCCGTTCCAATGTCAACCCCTAGAAATCTTTTGGGTAAAAATTTAGTAAAAAACATGTTGAAGTATTCTTTCCGCTAATTATATCATATAATAAAATTAATGCTCAATAAGGAATCCATTTTAGACATGTTTTTCCCAAAAATCTGCCTTTCCTGCCAAAAAGAAGGAGAATATCTCTGCCAGGATTGCCGAGCGATGCTGGATATTTCCGGCTTCCATCAAAAATACAAAACTCCGAATCTCGCCGATTTATATTATCCCCTTTCTTACCAAAATAAATTTCTCCAGAATCTTATTAAAAAATTTAAATATGAACCATTTGTCAAAGAGCTGGCAAAAACTCTGGCTGATTTAATTATAGAACATTTCCAACTGCTAGACCAGCAACCAAATTTTAATGATTTTATCTTAATCCCCGCTCCTTTGGCAAGAAAACGCTTGAAATGGCGCGGCTACAACCAGTCGGAAGAAATCGGTAAACATTTAGCCGAATTTTTTCAGACCCCTTTGGTCAGCGATGTATTATTAAAAACAAAAACAACCTTGCCCCAAGCCGAACTGGCAAATGAGGCAAGAATAAAAAATATTACGGGCGTATTTTTAATAAAAGATCCCGGCTTAATCCGGGGTAAAAAAATCCTTTTAGTAGATGATGTCTATACCACTGGCGCCACGATGGAAGAATGCGCCCGAGTTTTAAAAGAATCCGGCGTCAAACAAATCATCGGAATAGTTGTTGCAAGAGATTAATAGCTTACAAAATAGCGGATTTTGGCTTCCGACTTCAAGGTGGTTATTAAATTAGCCGCTTCTTGATTTAATTTTTGATTTCTTAAATCGTCTTTCGCTTGATCAACAGGAACTTTATTATCTTTAATATATTTCGCCACTTCTTCATCGGTAACGTTTAGTTTATCTGCGAGCAATTTCTCCACTTGTTTTTGGAGAATAATTTGTTTTTTTAATTCATTTATAGTCATGCCTTGAGCTGAAAGCGCCGCCTCAAGCGCACCGCCTTGCGCCTTAATTTGATCTCCAATCTTTTTTATTTCCGCGTTAATTTCGTCATTGCTGACAACAATTTTCTTTGCCCTCGCCTCATTTTGAATAAGCTTTTCAGTGACAAAAGAATCCAATACATTTTTGCCTGACGCTTTTTCAATTTTTTGGATAATAGCCAGCCGGCTGATCGGGCTATTATCAACAGTTGCCGCGATGAACAAACCCTTAAAAACATAACCCAGCACTCCTAATGGCACGATAATCGCAATAATAATCGCTATTTTTAAATTAATTTTTTCCATAAATCAAGTTTTTATTAATGTTTTACTACTGAAAATATGTGTGTTTTATAAAATGATATAGGCTGAAATTTCTTTTTAAAATCAGCCAGCGCGCCTTCGCCGCCGCCCATATCAGCTTCCCTATAACCATGCGCTTTAAGCCAAATGAGATCCTCTAAATAGAGCATATCTCCTAAATCAGGCGAGGAATAATCGTGAATTCCCAATGCTCCGTAATATCGCTTGCTGTTAGGAATTAACCAGCCGGCATTTATGCCAACCGCCTTGCCGTCAACAATGAATACCCTTGCTTCTGTCGCCCCTAGAAAATTTCCGTCAATAAGATTATGAAACGGAGAAAAATGCGCTCTGTCGCGCCCGCCTCTTTTTTTACGCCAGCCGTCTATAATTGAATGTAGGGCCTCTTTATTATTATATGCTTTAGCATCAACCACGTCCACTTTATGTTTTTGGTAAAATTTATTTTTTGCTTTGCGCAGCGTCTTCCAATGCTTTCCCGGAAGGACCGGATCAAACATTTTAAGATCGTAAATCGGCCAGGTCAGCGTGTAGTTAATAGCTAAAGCTTTAACTTTATCCGGCAAGGCCTTAAGAAATTCCCTGCGTAAAGAAGTTTCAAGTTCAAATATCACTTTTTCAATTATTACTTTTTCAGTCTTTGACGATCGAAATATTTGTTCGAGATATTTAATAAGAATCGAAACCCGTTGTAACGGAGGGGCAATCGGGCTGGAAAAAACAAAAACTCTTTTTTTCTCGCTTTCCTCTATCGTCAAAAGTCCTGTATTGCCGCCGCTATCAACAAAAACATTTTTAGAGCCTTCCTCTGCTTGGAACTGATACCAATAAAAATTATGTTCCGGCGCATAACCGTATTTTTTAATCGCTTTTTCAATCCGAGGCTGTTCGGCTGTTATATTCTCAAAAAATTCCATATATCGTACATTTATCTGCTTGGCGGTATGTTTTGGTTAAAATCCGAACTTTTTTTGACGAAAATCCCCAAATGATTAAAACTACTAATGCGGACTCGGCAGGGCGAAACAATTTGTCTGGGGGAAAGGATTCGCCC
>CAYIJU010000024.1:0-9116 GCA_964363855.1 uncultured Candidatus Saccharibacteria bacterium
CTAAAAGCAATTTAAAGAAATCCCAGAACCGCCAGTTTTTAAAATAAAAGACAAAATAAGCCAATAATTGAAGCTTTTCCAATTCTTTTCGCGATAATGTTTCCAGTTCTAAACTGGCCCCGATGGTCTTATTAAAGTCAGCCCAATCGGAAGAAATAATGCGGTATCCTCCTTCTCCCCGGAGCGCCATTGAATATATTTCCGTGCCCGGGTAGGGGACCATAATGCCGAAAGCAACGGTGGTAGTGTTCAGTTTAGCGGCAAAATTTATAGTATCCCAGGCTGTTTGTTTTGTTTCATAAGGATGTCCGATGATAAAATAACTGCCGGTTTGCAATCCCGTTTTTTTTGCCAGAGAGATGCTTTCTTCAACTTTCTTCAAAGTTATTCCCTTGCCTATTTCCTTGAGTATTTTTTCGTTCCCGGATTCTACTCCGAAGCCCACCCAAGCGCATCCGGCCGCTTTCAATTTTTGAAAAAATTCTTCATCCACTAAGTCAACTCGGGTCTGGGTCACCCATTTTACTTTTTTATTAAGCCCGCTGTCCGCCAAGGCGTCTAAAAAGGGATAAGCTTGTTTCCTGTCCAGCCCGAAACTTTCATCTTCCACTAATATTTGGCCGGCTCCATATTTATTTATGTCCATTTTAAATTCTTCTAAAACATTTTGATAGCTGCGCTTTCTGGGTTGATTGCCGGAGACCCGCATGCAAAATTTACAGCGGAAAGGGCATCCGCGGGTGGTAATAAGAGAATAAGTTTGGCTGGGAGGAAAAAGATTCCAAGCGGGAAAGGGAAGAGAATCCAAATTTTGTATGGGTTGGCGGCAATTGTTCAGGATAATAGCGTCAGAAGATGGCCGGAAAGCAAGGCCGGCTATTTTAGAAAGCTCTCCTCTCTGAATAAGCGTTTTAACCAGCTCCAATAGCGTAATTTCTCCTTCGCCGACTATTGCCATATCAAACTCCGGAAATTGCCGTAAGGTTTCTTGAGGCAGAGCCGTAGCATGGGCGCCGCCTAAAACGGTTTTAACTTCAGGAAACAATTCTTTAACAAGCCTGGCAACTTGGGCTGCTTGGCCGATTTCATGAGTCATAGCGGTGATTCCCACAAGAATCGGCCGGTATTTTTTTATAGCCTTGCCTAATTCTTCCAGATTCATTCTTTCAAATTTAGCGTCTATCGGCTGGCATTCAAAATTATTTTGGCGCAAATAAGCGGAAAGATAAGCCAATCCCAAATGCGGATGGTTTAAAGCGTCGTGTTTTTCCCGCCAGTTTAGCGGCGGCGGATTTATTAATATTATTTCTGCTGCCATTTTTATTTTTTTTGGGTACGCAAAATCGTTTTTAACCCTCTGAACATGTTTTTAATCTGCGAGAAGGAGCGGATTCTGAATATTTGCTTTAGAATATAACCCGGTCTGAAATAAAACCGGCTGATTGCTTTTCTGTACATCATTTCAACTGTCTTCGGATCGCTCATCCCGGGTATGGAGTATAAACATTTGCCCGAAGTGTGGTGAAAATCATCCCAATCTTTGAGAAAAATTTCTCCTCGGTCTTCTTTAATCATATCCCACATTCTCGTCCCGGGATAGGGGACGGCCATATTAAATGAGGCTATATCCAAGTCCAGTTCTTTGGCAAAATTTATGGTTTTTTCCATAGTTTCTTTGGTGTCCCCCAGCAAACCGATTATAAAAAAACCGGTAATCGGAATCCCCGCCTTTTTTATCATAGCTACCGCCTTTCTCATATCGTCTAATGTTTCGCCTTTGGGAATTCTGTTTAAGATTTCTTGAGAACCCGATTCTATGCCGATGGCTATATAAGAACAGCCGGCTTTCTTGGCTTTTTCTAAAAATTCTTCATCTATCTTATCCGCCCTAAGCCCGTTTGAGAAACGGATGCTGATTTTATAATCTCTGGAAATCAGCAAATCAAGAATTTTTTTAGCCCGGGCCAGATCAAAATTAAAACAATCATCGCTGACGCTGATTTCTTTAATTTGGCAGTTTTTCACCAGAAAATCAATTTCTTCCATCACGTTTTCCGGCGAACGATAGCGGATTTGCCTGCCAAAAGTTAGTTTATTGCAATAATTGCAACTATAAGGACAGCCCCGGCTGGTAGTGATTGTCGCCCAAGGAAAGTATTGCGTTGTTTCTGAAGAGTATGGCTTATCCACGCCATTGCTTATAAGCAAGTGTCTGGCCGGTATCGGCAAACTGTTGATATCAAGGGGTGCTCGGTCCGGATTATGCTTGATTTTATCGCCGTCTTTGAAAGAGATGCCCGGAATTTCAATTAAATTTTTACCCAAGGCCAAATCCAGGCAAGTTTCTTCTCCTTCGCCCCTGGCCACAATTGAAAAACCATTTTTTAATAATATTTCAGGGATAGCGGCGGCGTGCGGTCCTCCGGCAACCGACATAACAGACGGCGGCAATTTTTTGGCGATTTCAATGGCAAAATTATGCCCGGGCGTTAAAATGCTTATCCCTACCATATCAGCGTTCCAATCGGATATTTCTTTTACCGTCTGCTCAATCGACAGATTTAAGGCATTGGCGTCTAAAATTTTGACAGGAATATTGTTTTTTTCCAATACGGCCGCAATATAAGCTAAACCCATGGGAGGGTGGATCGTCCAAACCCCGGATTTTCTTTGATAATAGTAATTTGGCTGAACTAATAAAACTCTTTTTCCCATTGTATTAATCAAAAAATAAGATAAGATTAATATAATATAAAATCACGAAATAATCAACCGATGCGGAAATTTTTTTGCAAAATTTATGAAGATAAAAAAGCCTTGGCAGCTTCAATTGTCTTGGGTTCTGTCATTTGTTCGGCAGTTTTTCTTATTTTTTTAAAAAATATCGGGCCGGCTGAACACGGGATTCCGGGCACTGATTATTTTGACCGCTATGAACCGATTGCCAATAATATCCTTCAAGGGAAAGGCATTATGTACAGGGGAGAAGTGCTTGCTTTTACCGCGCCCGGTTTTCCGATTATTCTGGCGGGAATTTTCGGCTTGTCTCAAATAACGGGGATTGATAGGCTTGATTTAGTGGTTGTATTTAATATTATTTTTACGGCTTTTTCCGCTCTTTTTTTATTTCTGGCGGCCGGGAAAATCTTCAATAAAAAAGTGGCCCTAATCGCCTCGCTGTTATGGATGACATATCCCCTCAATCTTTGGTTTTTAAAAAATCCCAATACTGAAGTGCCGTTTATTTTATTGCTGTTTATCGGCATTTTTTTCTATTTCTCGTCTTTACAAAAAGGGCCTGCCTGCCGGCAGGCAGGAAGCCCTAAAATTATTTTTTTAGCCGGATTATTTTTGGGACTGGCTTCTTTTGCCAGAATAACCGGCCTGTTTCTCCCCTTATCCCTCGGTTTATTGTCGCTTTTGTTTTTAAGCGGTTCAAGAAAAAAGCGGTTTTTATTGGCGGCAATTTTATTAATGGGAAATCTTGTTGCTATTTTCCCTTGGATGGTTTATTCACTCTCAAAAACCGGAAGTTTCATTTCTATTTCCCGCGAGGGGCCTTATTCCATTGTTGCCGGCATTACTTGGCTTTCAACGGTTAAGGCAGGGGGCGTTCAGTTGGTTTTACCGGATGATGTCAGCGCACTGATAGAGCGGGTGAAGACTGCCGATTTAAGCAGCGGCGCTAAACTTGGCCAGTTTTTTGGAAAAGAATTGATTGACCGACCGGTTGCGTTTTTAAAATTAATTGGTTTGAAATTGGCAAGGTCTTGGTATGCCACTTCTCAACAGTGGTGGGAAGATAAAATTTTGTTGGTTCAGAGCATTTATCTGATTACGGGAATCGGCGGGATAATTTACGGGATGAGAATTTATAAAGACAGAATCAAAAGCATAATTTTATTATTAAGCATAATATTTTATTTTTGGGCAATGACGTTCGTTAATATCTCTCTTTTGCGTTATCTGATGCCGGCCATGGGCTTGGTTATTATTTTTTCAGCCGTTTTTATTGATTATGCCATCTTTCATCTCAATAATAATTCCCTGCAGAAACGAAGATAAATATATCAAGGGATGCTTGGATTCAATTTTAGCGCAGGATTTTCCTAAAGAAAATCTGGAGGTTTTAGTTATAGACGGAATGTCGGAAGATAAGACCCGAGAAATAGTAGAAGAATTTAAAATTAAAAATTTAAAATTAAAAATTCAATTAATAGATAATCCCCAAAAATTTACGCCTTTTGGCTTGAATATCGGAATTAAAGCAAGCAGGGGAGAGATTATCATCAGAATGGATTCCCACGCCGGTTATCAAAAAGATTATATTTCAAAATGCGTAAAATATCTTCAAGAATCCGGGGCTGATAATGTCGGCGGAGTCATTAAGACATTGCCGGCTAAAAATACCTTAACGGCCCGAGCCATTGCCAAAGTTTTATCCCATCCTTTCGGCGCCGGCGGCTCTTATTTTCGGCTTGGATCTGAAGAGCCCCGATGGGTGGATACGGTTTTCGGCGGCTGTTATAGAAGAGAAGTCTTCAGTCGAGTCGGCCTCTTTAATGAAAAAATGATCAGATCCCAAGATATTGAATTTAACAAACGGTTAATAAAAGCCGGCGGTAAAATTTTATTGCGTCCGGACATCGAGGCTTATTATTATCCTCAAACGGAATTTTGGAAATTTTTCAGGCACAATTTTATTGACGGCTTTTGGACGATTTATCCCTTAAAGTTCGGCGTTGCATTTTTTTCTTTGCGCCACCTCTTCCCGCTGATTTTTATTATTACTTTACCTTTGAGCATCTGGCCGTATATTTTTCTTTCTTTGTTTTTTTCGGCAAAGATTGCCCTGAAAGAGGACTTAAGATATTTTTTTATCCTGCCTTTTGTCTTTTTCAACCGCCACTTCGCTTACGGCCTCGGCTCCCTCTGGGGCTTAGTTAAGAGTCTTTAATTTTTGAATAAAGGATGAAGGAGCAAAAGATTGGAAACGATTTTGGAGCAGAGATTATCCAATTTACGTATGAATACAACCATGGTATGATTAAGATGTATGAGTCAGTATAAATATTATTTTAGAAAACCGAAATCAGAAATTACTAAAGATGTTTTGAAATTGTTGGCTATCGGCGGGGCAGTGGCCATTGCCGCCACATCTCCTTATTTTGTTCCAAATATTATAAAAAATTTTAAGAGCGCAAGGAAGTATCAAAAGAAAAAAGTTTATGATACTTTTTACAACCTTCGAAAGAGGGGATTTATTAATTTTGAAAACAAAAATCATCAGATTTATATTTCTTTAACCGATAAGGGCAAAAAAGCGGCTGGCAGATTTCAAATAGATGATTTGAAAATAAATAAACCTAAAAAATGGGATGGAAAATGGCGGTTGGTTATTTTTGACATTGTTCAACTTCAACGCTTGAAAAGAGATGTTTTCCGTGGGAAACTTAAGGAGCTAGGATTTCGACCTTTGCAAAAAAGTATCTGGGTTTGTCCATATGCATGTAAAGACGAAATAGGGCTTCTGCGTGATTTTTTTGGATTAGGCAAAAAGGAAATTCGCCTTATTACTGCCGATGATATTGAGGCCGATAATTCTTTGATAGAAACTTTTAAACTAAATTAATTCGACTATTCTCGTATTAATACGTACGAAAACAACCATGGTGGCGTTAAGACGTATTATTTTTTAAATCAATGGAAGAAAGAAAGCAAATTGAAATAGAACACTACGACCAAAAAGCCAGGGAGTTCGGGGGAGGCCGGGCCTCCTCCGTTGATCTGGCGAGTTTTAAGTTTGCTTACGGATTGTTAAGAGAAAATTGCCTGAATAAATTGGTTTTGGATTACGGTTGCGGCAACGGTATTCATACTATTGCCATAGCCAAAATGGGGGTAAAAAAAGTTATTGGCATTGATTTGTCGGAAAAATCTCTGGAAATTGCCAGGCACGCGGTTCCCAGCGCTGAGTTTTTAAAAATGGATTGCGAAAAAATGGAATTTCCTGATAATTATTTTGACATTATTTTTGACGGCGGCACATTTTCTTCTTTGGATTTAAAATTAGCTTTGCCGGAATTGGCGAGGATTTTAAAACCGGAAGGAGTTTTAATCGGCGTTGAAACATTCGGCCATAATCCTATAACTAATTTGAAAAGAAAGCTTAATAAATTAACCGGAAAGAGAACCGGCTGGGCAACGGAACATATTCTTCAGGAAAAGGACTTAAAAGACGCAGAAAGATATTTTAACAGAGTTAAAGTTAATTATTTCCATTTGATTTCTTGGGCAGCCTTTCCTTTTTTAAAACTACCCGGCGGGAAAATTCTCTTGAAAATTATGGAATTTTTTGATAAAATTTTACTTGCCCTGCCGTTTCTCAAAAAATACGGCTTTAAAATTGTTTTTGTTTTTTATGGCAAAAAGAATTCTTGATATTATCGCTTCTTCCATCGGATTAGCAATTACAGCTCTTTTATTCCTGGTAATTTCAATTTTGATAAAGCGAGAGTCGGCCGGGCCGGTATTTTATAGGGGAACGAGAATCGGGAAAAACGGTAAATCTTTCAGGATTTTTAAATTTAGGACAATGGTTGATAATGCCGAGAAGCTCGGCGGGCCGTCAACCGCCGGAGACGATCCCAGATTGCTGAAAATAGGCAAATTTTTAAAACAATATCAGCTTGACGAAGTGCCCCAATTGATTAATGTATTAAGGGGCGAGATGAGCTTGGTTGGGCCGCGGCCGGAAGTGAAAATGTATATTGACATGATGGCAGAAGAAGAAAGGAAAACAATTCTTTCTGCAAAACCCGGAATGACGGACCTTGCTTCTTTGTGGAATTTTCACGAGAGCGAAATTTTAAAAGGCAGCCCTGATCCGGAAAAAACTTATATGGAAAAGATAAGGCCGGAAAAAATTCGCCTCCAATTGGAATATGTAAAAACTAGGTCTTTTATGCTAGATTTGAAGATAATAATCAAGACGATAATAAAGTTATTTTATTAATGGATAATCTTGTAAATTACAAAGAAATTGCCCTAGAAGCAAGAAAAACTGTTCTCCGTTTGATATATAAGGCCCAAACAAGCCATATCGGCAGTAATTTTAGTTGTATTGACTTATTGGCGGTTATTTTTGAAAAAGCGGACTTAACTAAAGATAGAACAATTCTTAGCAAAGGTTGGGCGGCCGCCTCGCTTTATTATTTTTTATGGAGAAAGGGCAAAATTACCAAAGAAGAATTGGATAGTTATTGCCAACCCGGGAGCAAATTTATCGGCTTAGCAGAACCCATAATCCCTGAAATCCCGGCGGCTGGCGGGTCAATGGGATTTGGTTTGCCCTTTGGAGTCGGATTCGCTTTGGCTAAAAAGATAAAAAAAGAAAAAGGAAAGGTTTTTGTTTTGATGTCAGACGGCGAAATGCAGATTGGAACGACTTGGGAATCGGCTCTGATTGCGGCCCAGCATAAATTAGATAATTTATTTATTATAGTAGATGCGAATAAGTTACAAGCAATGGGTGAAGTTAAAAGTATTTTGAACATTGAGCCGTTAAAAGATAAATGGCAGGCATTTGACTGGGAAGTAAAAGAAATTGACGGGCATAATTTTGACGAGATAGAAGGATCCTTCGCCTCTTCGGATAAGCCGACAGTTATTATCGCCAAAACAATAAAGGGCAAAGGCGTCAGTTTTATGGAAGGGAAAAATTTATATCATTACAAAGCCCCTTCTGCCGAAGAATATCAAATGGCATTAAAAGAACTAAACTCAAATGGCGGAAATAATTAAACAACAAGATACAAGAAGGGAGTTTATAGATAGTCTTTTAGAGTTGGCTGAAAAAGACGAGAAAATTATTTTGATTATTCCCGATGTCGGTTTTAATTATATTGAGGAATTTCAGGAAAGATTCCCTGACCGATTTTTTAATTTCGGCGTCACCGAGCAAAGCACAATGATCATTGCCGCCGGGTTGGCCTTGGCCGGTTTTAAACCGTACGTATACTCAATGATTAATTTTGTCGTTTTCCGGCCGTATGAAGCGGTTCGCAATGCTGTTTGCTTGCACAATGCTAATGTTAAAATAATTGGAGTTAATGGCGGCGAGAAATATAAATTTTTAGGATTTAGCCATAATCTTATTGCCAAAGACGAAGAAATAAAAGTTTTAGAGAATCTGCCAAACTTAAAATTTTTTATTGTTGACGATCCCAAAAAAGTTAAAGATATTATTTTAGAAACCTACAAAATAAATTCCCCTTGTTATATAAGGCTATGAAATTAAAATATAAAGTAGATTTTATCAATTCAAGTTATCGCCGGTATTATAAGGCGCATAGAAAAGAGATATTAAAAGCGATTGATAAATGTTTTTCCTTGGGCAATTTTGTCTTGAGGAAAGACGTTCTGGAGTTTGAGGGTAAATTGGCAGAATTTGTCGGAGTAAAATACGCTGTTGGAGTTAATTCCGGCACGGATGCTTTAAAGCTTTCCTACAAGGCCTTAGGCTGCGGATCGGGAGATGAAATTATAACTGTGGGCCATACTTTTATTTCTTCAATTGAAGAAATAGTCCATTTGGGCGCGAAACCTATTTTAATCGATGTCAAAGACGATGGCTTAATGGATGTATCTCAAATTGAAAAAGCGATTACCAAAAAAACAAAAGGGATTGTTCCAATTCATTTATCAGGCAAAGTCTGCGATATGGATGAAATTATGAGGCTAGCCAAGAAATACAAGCTCTGGGTGGTAGAGGATGCCTGTCAGGCTCTAGGAGCGTATTGGGGTAATAAAAAGGCAGGAAGCATAGGAAACACGGGTTGTTTCAGTTTCATCTCTCCCAAGACCCTAGGCGGCGCTGGAGATGCCGGCGGGATAGTCACCGATGACCGAAAATTATATGAAAAGCTGTTATTGATGAGGAATCATTGGAATATTACCCAGGGAGCTTTGCACGGAGTCCAGCCGAAAGCGCCGGAGATTATGGATTGGGGGTATAACAGCAGGCTTGATAATATTCAAGCAGTAATTTTAAATATAAAATTTAAATATTATCCGGCAATGTTAAAAAGGAGAAGAGAAATAGGCATGATGTACAA
>CAYIJU010000025.1:0-9010 GCA_964363855.1 uncultured Candidatus Saccharibacteria bacterium
ATCATTTCCGTTAGAAATTATTTTTATATCTCCGCTTATATCTGTTCTCAAAATATTTATATCATATTTATTCAAAACATCCAAGACTTCTTGGTGGGGATGGCCGTAGGAATTATCTTTGCCGGCGGAAATGACGGCAATTTCCGGAGAAACCTCTTTGATAAACTCTTCTCCGCTTGAAGTTTTGCTGCCGTGATGGCTAACTTTCAAAATATCTGAGTCAACACTGCCTAATTCTTTCTCAACCGATTTAGTAATATCTCCTGTGAATAAAAAAGAATTTTCGCTGAAAATTAACTTGGCAACGATAGAGGTGTCGTTGCTGTCTTTAAAAACTTGGCCCTCTAAATTCTCGGCCGGCGACAGGATTAAAAAACAAGGTTGTTTACTTCCGGGAAGTAAACATATTTGCTGGCCATCTTTGGCGATAAATATTTTTGCTCCTTCTTCTTTAATCAGCCTTTCCCACTCTTTATATTCGGCCGTATCCCTGACTACTCCGGTCCATAAAATATTTTCCACTTTGTATCTTTTTAAAACATCCAGCAAGCCAGACATATGATCTTTCTCCGGGTGAGATAAAATAATCAGATCAATGGTTCTATCCCAAAATGGCATCTCTTTTCTTAATTTTTCCAAAATAGCCGAGGACGGCCCTCCATCAATTAAAATTTGCTGGCGCTGGGGAGTTTCAATAAAAATACTATCCCCTTGCCCGACGTCAAAAAAATTCACTTCCAGAAATTTATGCTTGTTTGAATCATAAACCCCCAGCCAAGCAAAAAGGTTTACCAGAAATAAAACTGCTAAAATCCCCGCTTTTTTCTTCATTCAATAATTTTAACACATCCCAAACAAAAACCCCCGACGTAACGTCGGGGGTTAAACTTAAACGGGTTTTTTGCCTAAGATTCGGAACATTTTGGTGCCGCATTTCGGACAGATGCCGGTCATTGCCCTTCTTGCCACTCCGCCCTTTCCTTTCATCGCCACTTCCTTCTCTCCTGTCATTTCTCTTTTATCCTTGCATTTTACGCAATATCCAGTTGTTGCCATAATATTAAAATAAATGATTAAGTTACGACCTTTGGAGTTATCTTTATTGCCCTTATTCTCTCATATAAGCCTAATTTAATCAAGCAGACCGGTCAATGTCCAAATTAAAGCCAATCCTAAAATAAAAACCAAAAAATGAACTGTTGAATTTTTAGAATTACTTTCTTGCTTGATTTCAGGGATAAGATCGGAAGCGGAAATATAAATAAATGAACCGGCGGCGAAAGCCAGAAGAAAAGGAATGCCTTCGGCGATATTTTTAAATAGAAAAAATCCGATTATTCCTCCCAATACCGCCGCAATGGCCGAAAGAAAGTTTAAAAATAAAGCCTTTATTTTTTTAACTCCGCCATAAATTAAAATGCCGAAGTTGCCTATTCCTTGAGGAATTTCGTGCATAGCTACGGCTAAGGTGGCGATAACGCCTACTTGAAAACTGGCCAAAAAAGAGCCGGCGATAATTATGCCATCAATAAAATTATGCACACTGTCAGAAATTAAAATTAAATAAGAAAAAGGAGCGATTTCCGGATGCCGGGTTGAATGATGATGGTGCCACTTGATAAACTGCTCCAAAATAAAAAAAGAGCAAAAACCGATGACTAAATAAAAGAAAGCGCTGGTTAAGGAGTCTCCCTGTTCTCGGCCTTTCTCAATGGCTTCGGGCATTAAATCAAAAAAAGCGCTGGCCATCAATCCGCCGGCCGAAAAAGCCACTAAAATCAAAATAATCTTGTTGAGCAGTTTATCTTTCAAAAACAAAATCAAAACCCCGATAAAAGAAATCAGGCTGATTAAAAAAGTGGCAATTAAAATCCAGCTAAAAGCAGTCATTTGTTAGAAACTATTTTTTCTATTTTTCATACCTTCTTCAACTTTTTTTTCAGCAATTTCCATAGCCACTTGTCGGGGATTTTTATTTATTTTAACGCTTTCGCTTAAAACCTTTTTGGCGGTATTTCTTATTTTATCTTCAATCGTTTCAAACATTTGTTTATGGCTATAGCCCTTATATTCGCAATAAGAAGAAATAACCCCTCCGGCATTAGCCACAAAATCCGGGACAATCAAAATCCCTTTGCGGAAAAGCTCGTCTTCAATATCTTCTCTCATCGGAATATTGGCGGCTTCAACAATTATTTTAGCCTTTATTTTATCTTTATTGCCATTGTGAATGACGTCTGTTATTGAGGCCGGAATCATAATATCCACCGGAACACTCCAGAAATCATCCGGATCAATTTTCTCAAGTTCGCCCGAATAACAGCAAATTTCTTTTCTTTGTTTAATCAGTTCTTCAACTTCATTTTTATCAAAGCCGTTTTTGGCTAAAAAGGCGCCGCTTTTATCAGCGATGGCTATGACTTTAGCTCCCATTTCGGTTAAAAACCGATAAGCAAATGTGCCGACATTGCCAAAGCCATGAATTGAAACCGTGGCATTTTTAATATCAATGCCGGCAATTTCAGCCGCTACTTTAGTTGCCTGGGCTACGCCAAAACCGGTGCTGCCGGCTTCATGGGGAATACCGCATTTTCTGCAGATTCCGCCCTCGCAATCGCCGGTGTATTCCACACACATATTATGGGGTTTGCCCGTTGCTGAATGCCAAATACCGGTTGCTTCGGCAACCCACTGCATTTCTTTTTCCCCGGTATTAATATCCGGTCCGGCAATATATTTTTCCGGAATAAACGGCTTGATGGCCCGAGCGAAGCTCTGGACAAACTCTTTTTTAAGCTCGTCTGAACCGCCTAGCCATTTGATACCGGCTTTGGCTCCGCCAAAAGGAATATCAGCTAAAGCATTTTTGAAAGTCATTGTTCTGGCCAATCTTGATACTTCTTCAATAGTAATATCATGGGTCATTCTGATCCCCCCTTTGCCAGGGCCAAGGGCCGTGTTATCAATGACCAAAATTCCCTCCATGCCTATTTTGGAATCATGAACTTCAATAATATATTCTGGATAAAATTTCGCCTGCATAATTTTACTATATCAAAAAATCGCCCTCTTGGCGATTTTCTGATAACTTACTTAGATTCTGGTTACGTTGGTTGCGTTGGGTCCTTTTGGAGAATCGGCTTTTTCAAAAGAAACTTTGTCGCCTACTTTCAATTCTTCGTAGGTTACGCCCTTGACTTCGTTCTTGTGAAAAAACAAATCTTTTTCCTCGCCCTCAACAGTAATAAATCCAAATCCTTTGTCTGTAAGAGTTTTGATTGTTCCTTCCATAGTTTTTGCTTAAATTTTTTTATTTAGTAGTTTCCCGACCAAGACACTAACTTTTTCTATATTAGCATTTAAAAACTTGTTTGTCAACCCTATCTGGCCATAAATGCGTAGTAAAAAATAATTATCGCTACTATAATAATCATTGCTAAGGCAGACATCGTTTTGATTATTTCTTTTTTTTAGAAACAACTTTTACCTCCGGAGTTAAAATCTTTAAAATCTTATCAAGTTTAAAATTTATTGCTTCAAACTGTTCGCCCCCACCAAATCTGCTCGGGCTGGCATCTCGATGATTTCTGAAACAATCATTGCAAAAAACAGGCCTCTCACCGGTTGGCCTGAAAGGAACTTCGCATTCCTTACCGCAATCGCTGCAAGTTACTCTATGCATTGTTGGTTTTCCGCCGCCAAAATCCCGCCTGCCAAAATCTCTCCTGCTTGACCTATTATCACGATTAAAATTTCCCATAATTTAGTTTAACATATTTCTAAAACACACACCAGGGGCAAATGGTCTGAAATGTCAACTTGGGGGCAATAATGCTCCATAACCTTTATATTCTTGCCGACAAAAATTCTGTCAACCACCGCCTTATCATAACCCGACCGTTCCGGTTTTCTTTTTATGTTAAAGGTATTAACTAATTCATCTTTAAAAATTTCTTTCAGATGTTTCCCGATATTGGCGATAGTCTTTGTCCCCTGGTTAACATTGAAGTCGCCGGTTAAAATAACATTTTCTTTGTCTTTTATTCCATTAATAATAGTTTTTGCCATTTGCAAACGGCGCTCGGTATCTTTGCCGTCAAACCCCCAAATCCCTTGAGTGTTAAAAATGTTAAATTTAACTCCATTAATTTCTAAAACCGCTTGCTGAAGATTTCTCGGTACGCGGGAAAAATCGGCAACAGGCCGAATAAAATTATCGTCATATGGAACATCGTAAAAAACTGTTTTCTCGGCGATGATGGGAAACTTGGAAAGAATAGCGTTTCCCTGTTCAGCTGTCCCCTCTTTCAAATTCTCTTTAAGAGCAGGAGCGAAACTGGCATAGCTATAACCGAGTTCAGATTTTAACAGGTTAAAATTTTTATTGTTACAAACCTCTTGTATGCCGATAATATCAGGATTTTCCTTGCGGAGAAACTCAAGAGCCGAATCAAAAAGCATACCGCCCAGCCAGATATTTAAAGAAACAACTTTTATCTGCATTTCTTATTGAACGGGCTGAGTGGTTGGAGATGTTTCTTGAACGGGAGGTTGTGGTTCTCTCATCTCCTGCATTTTCACTTTCTTTTCCTCGGCTTTATTCTTCATTTGTTCTTCAAGTTTATCGGTCATTTGAATAAAATTTTCTCTAGAAACTCCCTTCTTCTTTCCGACGGAAAGAGCCCGATTAATCGTTTTCATAATATCATTCCACGACTCATCCATTAATTCCCTGGCCACTCGGTATTCTCCTTCGTTAAAATTATCAATCACTTCGCTGAAAACCTCTTGAATTTGAGTTTTAATTTCAGCATTCTTAACGGCTTTCAACCGCTGCGCCAATTCCTGCGTCCGCCGGATGATATTGCTGATTTCGCCGATATACAAATCCTGCCTCAAATCATTAAACTCTTCCATAGCGCTTTCATAATCGCCGCTATTGTAAAACTCCTGCACTTTGGCTAAAACATCTTTCACTTCAGCTACTTTGGTTTTTGCTCCATCTAAATTAAGACCTAAATTCTGATATTTTTTTTGTCCCAGCATTTTTTCCAATTTCTTGATTTCCTTGTTCCACTGGGTTATCTCTTTGGGTATCTCAATCTGGGCCCGAAATTTATTGACCTCTTCCCAGATTTGGGCATCCCTGAATTCTTGGATGTTATCGCGAAGGTCTATCCCCTCATTAATCTTACTTTCAAAATTCGCCACCTGGCCTAAAAGCGTATTCATATCGCTGACCATCGTCGCCCCGTTTGACAGTTTCTTAGCTTGTTTAATCATTCTATTCAGCTCTCTCCTAATGTCTTTCATTTCTCTCAACACCTGCTGAACCTCTCTCGGATCAACCCACTCTTCATCTTGCTGTTCTTCTTCAATGACAGGCTGGAATTTTTCTTCTTCTCCGCCGGGCATAATATCTTGGACTATTTTACCGACCGCCGCCCAGAAAGAATTGCCCTCGGTCTTAGCCAAAGCCGGCGAAGCAACAGCTAAAACGCCTGATATTAATAATATTAAAAAAGTTTTTTGCATAATTTTATTTTAGTAATTTAATCGACCTTTATTCAATTAATTATTTACGCTTTCTTTTTCTTTTTTTAACCACGGCTTCCTTGCGAAGCCGGTTTATTTCCATTCGCTTCTTGGTTTTATGAGAATGCGATTTTTTATTTTTGCCCAATCCCGTGTCTCTTTTTGCCGCCATATATTTATTTATGGTTAACTAATTATTCTCTGAGTATAACAGAAAATCTTAATAAAGGGAAAGAGGCAATTCGTAATTAAGTGTTAGGTACTCAGTGTCTAACATCCGCGCCCGTCCGAAGTCCTAAGTTTATCGAAGGATTAGAACCTAGTTGGAGAAATAAAAAACTGAGCCATTATCGGCTCAGCTCTATTAGCGATTCCGAAAAATGGAATCGCTTGTATTTGGTTCAGGGTCGTTTTCAAATACAGTGAATGGACCATTAAGAGAGCCTGTTAGCCCGTATCCGCCAAGAAGTACATCGGGACTATTATCTACTTTTTCGTCCGTCTTCACGAGCATCGTTTTAAAAGTGGGATGCTCATAGATAACAAACTCGTCGTCTTTAGCTATGATATTGACACTCAAACCTTTCGTTAGTAGTTCGAAAAAACTTCTAGCTAGCTTAATCCGTCTCTTGGGAAACTCAATGATTGTTCCAGACCACCATTTATCGTGATACCAACATTTTACCCTATCGCCGATTTTAAACTTCCGTCTCACTTCTCATCTCCTTTTTATTGTAACGTTAATTTCTGGTAAGCATACAACCATTTCTTATCTCCTTTTTTTATTAACTATGCTTAGATTATGTTAATGTAGTATCTTTGTCAAACAAAAAACCACTTGATAAAAGTGGGGACAGTCCCCACTTTACAATTGTTGACTTTAAAACTATGATTTGCTATTCTTTAGTCATAACCTATGAAATTTAACCAAAGCATAATTTTATTAAATTGGTGGCGGGCTTTGCAGACTTACTCGCAAAGTCCTAGTTTTGCTTTGGCCTAATATATCTTCTTAAATCTAGCCATCAAAACTCCTCTCGGACTTCGCGAGAGGAGTTTTTTATTTGTGTTGATGGCTGGATATTTTGCCAAAAATATATAGCCACCAGCATGAAAGTCGTGCTGGGTTAGTTCTTTTAAAATAAAAGGAGGAAATCATGAGAACTTTCGGTATTGAGCGCGAGCGTTTTATCGTGAATGCTCAAGGCAGAATCGTCCCCGCGATTGGAGAGTTACTTCCGCGCGTGCATCAGATTGCCCGCGAACGAGAGCTGTCCGAGAATCTGTTTTCATTTGAGTTGTTTGCCGGGCAAATAGAAGACAGAACACCGCCTTGCCGTAATCTAGAGGCGGTCAAGACCGCACTTTTGGCAAATGACGAAATTTTGTTAGAAGCGGCCAGCAACCTTGGTTTAGCATTCGATCACTCCGAGTTTGTTGAAAAGGAGATGGTCGTTGCGTTCGAGGTCAACCCGTTTGATGAGCGTCACCGACGAATCTGGGCATCCATCCCGAACGATAGGCGTATTGCCGCTTCGGTTGTTGCCGCAACACACGTCCACATTTCCGTGGTCGACGAGGAAGCGGTACGAATCCTAAATCTCTGCCGAAAAGATGTAATTGATCGTCTCATTTCTGTCGGCGATCACTCGTTTCTCAAAAGAATCAACGCCTATCGCACAATGGCGGAAACTGATGGCGTTCCTCCTGTGTTCGCCAGCTTCTCGGAGGTGATGGAATATATCGCTTCCAAGGGAGGAGAGAAAAATGTGTGGGACCTCGTCCGATACAAGCCTTCTACTAAGACCGTGGAGTTTAGAATGTTTGGCGCCACACAAAATGTGGAAGAGATTCTCGGATACGTTAAGGCTTGCCAAGATGTGTCGGGAATCTAATCTATAGTATGATGGGAGTTGTTGGTAACAACAGCCCCCATCATTTACAAATATGAAAATAATACTCAATATCCTGACTCATGGCGATGAAAGAATCGGATTGAAAGTCGCAAAAGAGATACAAAAATTAAACATTAACAGAAATACCCTTACTGTTCAGACTGCAAACAGCAAGGCTTTTAAGCTCCGTAAAAAATTTATAGATCAAGATCTCAACCGATCTTTTCCCGGCAAGAAAGCTGGTAATTACGAAGAAAAACTTGCCTATAAATTATCCGCTGCTATAAAATCTGCAGATCTTGTATTTGATATTCATTCCACTAGAAGTGAATTGAAAGACGCTATCATCGTGACCAAGCTTGACGGTGAAACTTTAAAATATGTTAAGGCGATACAGCCAAAATATGTGTTAATTATGAACACAACAAAAAATAACGCGCTGATTTCTCAAGCAAAAATCGGCATTGCTTTTGAGTATGGTAAAGACAATGACCCCGATGCATTAAAGAAGATTATCCGGGATATTAAGAGAGTGTTCTGTTATATCGGCCTAATCGACGCTAAATTACGTAAACGAAGGCAGATAATAAGTTATTTTAATGTAGTTTCTGAAATTAAAAAACCGAAGGGCTATAAGTTACTCAAAAAAATAAAAAATTATAAGCTAATCCGTAAGGGTGAGGTTTTTGCCGCTAACGGCAAAAATTATCTTGTAGCAGAAAATGACTTTTACCCGATTCTTTTTGGAGAAAGCAATTATAAAACTATTTTTGGATTTAAGGGCAAAAAATGGAGGAGTTTTAGGGGAGAAAAATTTCAAGGGTAAATAAAAACAGGACCATTAGCCCTGCTTTTTATATTTTGCTCCATACCCTGGACAAAATCCGAACGCTGTTCAATGTTCGACACCGAGTGTCGCACATTTTACCGAGTGTCGCACATTTAACTTTCTTATTTTACGGCGTAATTTTGCGCTGCGAACTTATACTGATCAATAAATATCTTTTTGAAAGGCATGATTGAATTCAATTCGTAAAACACCAGCACTGCTTCGCGATAATCTTCTTCTTCAACACTGCGGTAAGAAAGAGGCGCCAAACCATACGCCAGCAATACGGCGTTTGCCGCAAGCCTGGCGGTCCTTTTATTTCCATCTTCAAACGGCTGAATATAGCTAATACCAAGAAGAGCGATTAAGGCCTTAGCGCAAGGAGCTGATATTTTAGATATCGCCTTGCCAAGTGCTTCAATTGCTTCGGTAATTTGGTAAACATTATCAAGCGGCCGGTAAACAGAGCCAAGAACGCCAACCGGTTTTTTTCTTAAACCCAGGCCAACACTTAAATCTTTGACTAAAATAGCATGCAGTTCTTCCAGATTTTTTTTCGTGATTGTTTTAAATTGCGCTGAATTTTCACGGACAAAATTAAAAGCGTCTTTATGATTTAAGATCATCTGTGTTTCTTTTTTGTCGTGGCCGGAAGCTTCTTTATTTTCCAAAATTAATTTCTCCGTATCAAGAAGCGTGTAGGTGTTGCCTTCAATTTTTGACGATTTCCAAGACAGCTCAATAATAAGCC
>CAYIJU010000026.1:0-8868 GCA_964363855.1 uncultured Candidatus Saccharibacteria bacterium
ATTTTTTTGGCTTCAATTATTTTTTCTTTAATAAATAAATTATGAATTGTTGGCGAAGGCTGAGCGCCTATTCCCAACCAATATTTTATTCTTTCTATTTTAAAACCCTTTTCCTTAGTTCGGGAATTATAAAATCCGACCTCTTCGGTAAAGCGGCCGCTTTTGGGCGGGTTTTTTTTATCAGTCACTACTATTTTAAATGACGGCTGATTTTTTTTGCCTACTCTAAATAATCTTATTGTTAACATATATGATTACCAGTTATTTATTTTTAAACCATTTTTAGCGGCTGCTTCTTCGGCCTCCTGCTTAGAAGAACCTTCTCCCTTGGCTATTAATTTTTCTCCCAGAAATACTCCGATGACAAAATTTTTAGCGTGATCCGGACCCTGTTCGCCCAAAACTTTATAAATTGGAGTGATTTTACTTATTTCCTGGGCTTGCTCCTGAAAGTGCGACTTGGCATCCCGAAAAAGTTTATGCTCCAATATTTTCGGCAACTCTTTAATCAAAACTTTGTCAATAAACTCTTTTGATTTTTTATAACCTTGATCAAGATAGACTGCGCCGACAAATGACTCAAAACTGTTGGCCAGAATATAATCCCTTGCCTTGCCAAGATTATCTTTGGCCTCGCCCTTGGAAAGCAATAAATAATCGTTAAATCCAAGTTCTTTGGCAGTCTTAGACAAGGTGTCGGCATTGACTAACGCCGCCCGCCAAGTTGTCAATTCTCCTTCCGGTTCTTTGGGAAATTCTTTGTAAAGATATTCTGTTACCGCCAGCTCCAGCACGGCATCGCCTAAAAATTCCATTCTTTCATTGTGCGCTAAATAAAAGGTCGGATTTTCATTCAGATAAGAGCGATGGGTAAATGCTTGGGTTAACAAGTCCTTATTTTTAAATTTCAAACCTAATTTTTTTTCTAAACCCGAGAAATCTTGCATATTCGTAAATTCGCAACTTATTCGCTATTCGTTGATTTATCTATTTCTTTATACACCGTGCCCAATACTCCGTTAATAAATTTCCCTGAATTTTCCCCGCCAAAACTTTTGGCCAATTCTATGGCTTCGTTAATCGCCACCTTCGGAGGCACGGCAGTTTTGTCTTCATATAAAAGTTCGTACAACCCCATCCGCAAAACATTTCTGTCTATAATTGAAATTTGATCAATCGGCCATTGGGGCGCGGCTTTTTCAATAATTTTATCTATTTCCTGTATGTGCTGGACTATGCCCGTCACCAACTGCCAAGTAAATGACTTATCTTCCAGCCCGGGTCCGAACTCCCCTATATTTCTTTCCGTAATTTTTTGCAAATCAGATTTCTTTTCAGAAAAATCCCATTCATATAACGACTGCATTGCTATTGAACGCGATAAATGTCTTGACGCCATAATTTATTTACCAAGTTCCGCAAAGCGGAACGAAGGTGAAGATAAAGCAAAGCTTCATCGACTTTTGCTAAGTCCTTCCCAATTTAATGGTTTTTCTTTGCCAATTGTTTTCCCTTCGGCTTCCTTGACGGCCATCTCTCTTTCTTTCATCTTTCTTTCTTTTTTATTTAATTTCTTTAAAACATCTATCGCCTCCACCCCTTTGTAATATCCGCAACTATGGCAAACCGTATGCGCCAAAACCGCCTTGCCGCATTTCGGGCAGACAGCTTTGCCGGGATTCGCCAAAAAAATATGCATCCTTCTTCTATTTCTCCTATTTTTTGTATGCCTTTGTTTAGGTTGAGCCATAGTCAGAATTTGAAACTATTTCTATGTATAGCACATCGTCCAAATCTTTTCAACATTTCAAGGTGTAATTTCGTTCCATAGCCCTTATGAAGATCAAATCGGTATTTTGGGAACTTTTTATGATACTTGAGCATTATTCTGTCCCTCGTCACTTTGGCTAAAATTGAAGCCGCGGCGCAGGAAAAAACTTTTTCATCGCCCTTCACGATTAGTTTGTAGTTTATAGTTTTTAGTTTATAGTTTTTGATATTATTGCCGTCTATTATTAAAAAATCGGGTTTTAACTTTCCAATCGCTCTTGCCATCGCTAACTCTGCCGCATTTTTAATATTAATCTTGTCAATAACTTTTTCTGAAACAATGCCAATCCCCCATCTTATATTTTTATCTTTTGTTATTAAGTTATAAAAAAATTCCCGCTGTTTCGCAGAAAGCTGTTTTGAATCTCGAATCTTGTTGAAATCTGATTTCAACAGTTTGTTGAAGTCAGACTTCAACAAGACAACTGCGGCCACCACCGGCCCGGCCAACGGCCCCATCCCTGCCTCGTCCAACCCGGCCACATTCTTAAATCCTTTTTTCCACAATTTTTTTTCTTCCGCTAGTGTCGCATATTTCATTTTATTTTTCCAAAAAAACAGGAAGCTACGTATCTATGATATCATAGCTTCCTTACTTTCTTCGCACCCAACAAATCGGGCTGTTTGGATCGGTAGGATTTTCCCTGTACCAGACCCCATCAAGATATATCTCAATGGTGCCATACAGACTTTGGTCCGGCTTAACCGAGCTGCTCCAACATATCGGACCGTTAGGTTCATTGTTTTCTCGGTGTATCCAGCGCATGTAGCGCTGGTCAAAGCATACAGGCCCTTCTTTACATTTAGGGCATTTGCACGCTTTTGCCGTTACAACTTCATGCGCCATTTACACCTCCTTATTTTAAGTACATTAAACTAACTTACCATTAACAAATATTATTGGCAATAATGTGCCGAGAAATGTTCTCGACACATTTAGACTTGTTGAAGTCTGACTTCAACAGACTTCAATAGATCGTTTTGCACAAAAAAATCGGAATTTCTTCCGACTTCAAAAGGTGTTGGATAGGAGAGCTAAAAAAATTTTCTAACTCTCCTATCCCATAAGAACTAACGCCAAAGATTTCCGTGCTCCTCGAGCCATTCCTTGGCTCTTGGATCGTCTTTTACCCGAGCAAGCGCTTGAGTGAAAGATTCCTTTCTCTCCTTTTGTAGAAGATCGTCCCTATTAGGATCTCTATCAGAAACACGAAGTGTTGGCATTGAGATAAAAAGCAATTTTTGATTTTTCATTTTATATTACTCCTTATTTTCCTCTTCCTTTTACCGACACACTTCGGCTTCAAAAAATGAGGTTATTTCTCTTAAAGAACTGCCGAGAACTGCTATAAACTTGCGGTAGAACTTGCGGTAGGCTAAGCCAACCACAAACTCAACCACAAACTTAATAATCGGTATCCTCCTTTGCTCTTTCGGCGCCGATTTTTGCGGCCGCTGTAGAATTCCATACTTTGTCAGTTTCCGTCTCTGATAACCGACGGAACTCCCATCGTTTGAAACTACAAACAATGCTCATCTCGCCATCGTTCCCGATGAGCTTGAGGAAGAATTTACCCCAAGGCCAAAAAGGTAATGGGCAAATTTCGTTTTCTACCACTATCGCGTTCCGCCCTATTTTATCGAGCGGGCCTTTGGTGATTTTAACAAAATCTCCCCTACTTACTCCCCACATAGCTCCCCCTTTCCTTTATTTTGTTTTTTCTTTTTTTTATTTCCTGCCATTTTTTCGCGGCAGCGAGGTGGCCTCTCTTTGACATAAAGCCCGAAAGGCCACTTCGCTACTGCGAAACTATATATTAATATAGCATATTGATTTATTCCTGTCAAGTAGCAACCCCCTCGATTTTTGCTTTTAGAAAACAATTTCTGTAAGATAAATTTATGCCAAAGTTCACTCATCTTCACGTTCACTCCCATTACTCTCTTTTAGACGGCTTGCCGAAGATTGACCAGCTTTTGGATTATGTCAAAGAACTGGGAATGGATTCGGTGGCTTTAACCGACCACGGAGTAATTTACGGCGCCGTGGAATTTTATAAAAAAGCCAAAGCCGAAGGAATCAAACCAATCATTGGCTGCGAAATGTATGTGGCTTTTGAAAGCATGCACCAAGAACGGCCTAATATAGATGATAAAAAATATCATTTGATTTTATTGGTAAAAAATGAAATTGGTTATAAGAATTTAGTCAAACTAATTACCAAGGCCCAGCTGGAAGGGTTTTATTACAAGCCCAGAATTGATGAAGAGCTTTTAGCCCGGCACGCCGAGGGATTAATCGGCCTGACCGCTTGTTTGCAAGGCAAAATCCCCCGCTTGATTCTATCTGGCAAGATTGATGAAGCGGAAAAAATCGCTTTGAAATATCAAACAATTTTCGGCAAAGATAATTTTTATCTGGAACTGCAAAGCCATCCCAATATTCCAGCTCAAGATAAAGTCAACAAAGTATTAATCTCTCTTTCTAAAAAATTAAATATTCCTCTAGTTGCTACGACTGACTGCCATTACCTTCGGCCCGAAGACAGCGATGCCCAGGATGTTTTAATGCTTATAAATACCGGCGCCGATCTCAACGATCCCGAAAGATTAACAATGAAGGGCGAAGATTTCTCGATGAAAACACCGGAAAAAATGGCTGAGGATTTTAAAGAAGTGCCTGAAGCCATTGAAAATACCCAAAAAATAAAAGATGCTTGTAATTTTGAATTTAAATTAGGCGAAATAAAGCTTCCTTCTTTTCCCGTGCCAGATAATAAAACGCCGGACGATTATTTAAAAGAACTTTGCTATCAACGCCTGGAAAAAAGATTTCCGGAAAAATCAAAAGAAGTTATTGACCGGTTGGAATATGAACTATCAACGATTGCCAAGTTCGGGTTTGCCCCATATTTTTTAATTGTCCAAGATTTTGTTAATTGGGCGAAACAGAACAGAATCGTTGTCGGTCCGGGCAGGGGTTCGGCCGGAGGCTCGCTGACAGCTTATGTTTTGGGGATTACTAATATTGACCCCTTAAAATATAATCTTTTATTTGAAAGATTTTTGAATCCCGGACGCAGCGCCTCTCCTCCTGACATTGACCTTGACTTTACCGATCGCAGAAGAGACGAAGTTATAAATTATGTTGCCGAAAAATATGGCCGAGACAAGGTTTCCCAAATTATTACCTTTGGTACAATGGCCGCCCGCGCCGTCATCCGCGATGTCGGCCGGGCCTTGGCCTACCCTTACAGTTTTTGCGACCAGTTGGCAAAAATGATTCCACTTGGCTTAAATCTAGACCAAACATTAGCCAAAGTTGACGATTTTCGAAAAATATATCTTGAAGATCAGCAAGCTCAAAAATTAATTGATTTTGCTAAAAAACTGGAAGGCGTTGCCCGCCACGCTTCAACTCATGCCTGCGGCGTGGTTATTTCCAAAGAGCCGTTAGATAATATTATTCCTTTACAGCACCCGACCCAAAACGACAAAAACATTGTCACTCAATATGAAATGCATTCTATTGAAGATTTGGGAATTTTGAAAATGGACTTTCTTGGTTTAAAAAACTTAACCATTATTGAAGATGCTTTAGCCAGAATTTATAAGGTGCAGAATAAATCAATTGATATTGAGAATATCCCATTAGACGACAAGGCGACGTTTAAATTATTTCAAAAAGCCGAGACGGTC
Source organism: uncultured Candidatus Saccharibacteria bacterium (assembly GCA_964363855.1). Classification (GTDB taxonomy): domain Bacteria; phylum Patescibacteriota; class Minisyncoccia; order Minisyncoccales; family CAZWNE01; genus JBBTTI01. Next base: position 5,530 of record CAYIJU010000026.1, read on the forward strand.
GGCGTTTTTCAATTAGAATGTTTGTCAGGAGATACTATTATTTCAAATACTACAATTAAAAAATTATATGAAAGAAAAAATAAAAAAAGATTGACATCTATCTATTTGGATGAAGGCAAGGTTCATTTGAATAAAATTATTGATGTTTTTGAAAGTGGTGAAAAGGATGTTTATTCTTTGATCACGGAGAATAATTGGTATATTAAGTCAACTAAAAATCATTATTTTTTAACAAAAGATGGCTGGAAAAAATTAGAAAATATAAAGCCGAACGACGAAGTTTTAATTGGTAATAAGGCCAAACATTTAATTTATAATAACTGTGAAACATGCGGAAAACAAATAAGCGGACAAAAAGAAGGTAAAAGCAAATTTTGTTACCATTGTTCGGCTATTTTTTACAAGAATCCAAGTAAAAGAGAATCGAGAGAAAAAATTAGTGCGGCAAGAATAAAGTTTTATCAGCAAGGTGGTAGGCCTTGGAATATCGGAATAACTACTGAAAATAACGAAGTCTGGAAAAGAACTGCTAAAAAAATATCTCAAGCGCTAAAGGGCAGAAGCCTAGAAGAATTATGGGGGAAAGAAAGAGCAGAATATTTTAAACAATCTCATTCGAAGAGGATGAGGGGAGAAAATAATCCTATGTTCGGGAAAAAATGCCCTCATCGAAAAGGTGGCTTTAGAGAAGATTTGAAACATTATGTTCGCTCTACCTGGGAAGCAGATTTTGCCCGAATTTTAAAACTTAAAAATTTAGATTATCAATATGAACCATCAACTTTTAAATTAACAAGGCGAAATGGAGAAATCCTCCATTACACGCCGGATTTTTATGTTAAATCTAATAATACTTTCTATGAGATTAAAGGCTTCCTTAGAGATTTAGACGAAGAAAAAATGGAATTATTTCAACGGCAATATCCGCAATATAATTTTATAATAATCAACACAACTAAATTCGCTGAATTTGCCCTACAATATAAAACACTGGTTAATTGGGAATGTCCGCAAATACCAAAGAAAAATTACGAATTTATTAAAGTAAAAAAAATAAAATATAGCGGGCGAGAAAAAACTTACGATATTAAGATGCAGTCGCCGGGCAATAATTTTGTAGCTAACGGTTTTATAGTTCACAATAGCGACGGTACGCGCCGATATCTCAAGGAATTAAAACCAAACGGCTTAGACGATATTATTGCTATGGTCGCCCTTTACCGACCCGGTCCGATGCAGTTTATTCCTGATTATATTGCCGGAAAACAAGGGGAAAAAATGATTGAATACATACATCCAAAATTAAAACCGATTTTGGAAGAAACTTACGGCATTTGCGTTTATCAGGAGCAAGTTATGAGAATTGCCCGAGATTTAGCCGGGTTTTCCATGTCAGAAGCCGATATTTTAAGAAAAGCCATCGGTAAAAAAATTAAAAAGCTTCTGATGGATCAAGAAGAAAAATTTATTAAAGGCTGCGAAAACAATGAAATCCCAAGCAATATCGCCCAGAAAATCTGGCGCTGGATTGAACCGTTCGCCCAATATTCATTCAATAAATCGCACGCCACGGCTTACGCTTTAATCGCCTACCAGACTGCCTATCTAAAAACTAATTTCCCGGCTGAATTTATGGCTTCATTCTTAACTTCGGAAAAAACTGACGTAGAAAGAATCGGCTTTATAATCGGCGAATGTAAAAAAATGGGTTTGGAAGTCTTAGCTCCAGACATTAATGAAAGTTTTGCCTTTTTTAGCGTGGTTCCTCAAAAAAACCAAATCCGCTTTGGGCTAACTGCCATAAAAAATGTTGGCGAAAATATTGTTAAAGCTATTGTTGAAGAAAGAAAACAAAACGGCCCTTATCTTTCAATCTCCGATTTTGTCAGCCGAGTTAATTCTAAAGACTTGAATAAAAAATCTCTGGAAAGTTTAATCAAAGCCGGCGCTTTTGATAAATTTGCTGAAAGAAATCAATTATTGCAGAATATGGAAAAATTATTGGAATCGGCCAGAGAAACTCAGAAAAATAAAAACAACGGCCAGCAAGGTCTTTTCCAAGGAATTTCTCAAAATACTAATTTTTCTCTTCAACCGGCAACTTTGGCCACTAAAGCGGAAAAGTTGGCCTGGGAAAAAGAACTGCTTGGGTTATTTGTCAGCTCGCATCCTTTAGAGGATTTTAACAAAATTTTAGAACAAAAAACCCAGAGCATTGAAAAAATAAAAGCTAATTTTACAAAGTTAGTTCGCAAACCGGTTAAAATCGGCGGCATAATTTCTTCAATCAAAAAAATCATCACTAAAACCGGCCGGCCGATGTTTTTCATGAATTTAGAAGATATGAAAGACAAAATTGAAGTGGTTGTTTTCCCTAACGCCATTGAAAGAAACCCAACGGCTTTCCAGGAAAATAAAATTGTTTTCATTTCGGGCAGAGTTGACGATAGAAACGGCACGCCCAAAGTCATCTGCGAAAGTATCGAAGAAATAGTAGAGGGCTAAACCACTATTGACACTACCCTTTAAAATGATAAACTAAAATTATTATGGCAAACGGGACTTGTACTAAACCTTATTTTTCCGAATTAGAAAAGGAAATCCAACTTCTTCGGTCTTTTGTTATCGGTGTTGCAGGAAAAGATAAGGAAGGCAACTATAAAACAGAATTCGTTAAAAAAATCATAGGGGCGAATCAAGAAGAAGGAAAATTTATTTTCAGAGACAAAAAATCATTTCTTTCTTGTCTCCAAAAATAATATTTCATGCTTACTGTCGTTTATACTAACTTTTTTCTCAAATCTGCTGGAAAGTTGCCAAAACCCCAACAAAATAAACTCGCTCAACTTTTAGAAATCATTCAAAATAATCCCTTTAATCCGAAACTTCACTCTAAGGCTCTCACTGGACCATTAACCGGCCTTTACTCTTTTAGAATTACCCGCGACTGGCGGGTAATTTTTCAGTTTTTAAATCCCGATACTGTAAAACTTATTGACATCGGCCACCGAAAAAACATTTACAAAAATTTCTAATTATAAAAAACAGCTCCGCCAAAACAGAGTTGTTTTTTTATTTCTGTATCTTATTATTTCCCAAATCTGAATTCGCGATCATATATTCCGAACTAAGATTTAGGTGGGGTGGGAAGCATTTTATTGCTCCTGCCCCACTTTTTAGCCACCTTTTTTCCCTCCCTTTTTCCCCCTGAGCCGACCCATGGCCCAGCCGAAGAGAAAAATAAAAATAATTACCACTAACAGCGGCTGCCATACCGCTGCTATCGCCCTCGACAAGAGGGCTCCGAACATTTGTGGCGCGATGATAAATACTATCGCC
>CAYIJU010000027.1:0-8607 GCA_964363855.1 uncultured Candidatus Saccharibacteria bacterium
ATAATTTGGAAAAAGGCCAAGTTTTGATTATAATGGGAGCGGGAGATATCTATAACTTAACAAAGGCCGATTTTAAAATTAAAAATTAAAAATTATCTTATGACTCTGCTTTATATAATAATCATCGCCGCCGCAGTAGGTGTTTTTCTTTTTTTAAAAATGAAAAAGAAAAAAGGCGGTGCGATAATGAACCCTCCTTCACCACCGCCAGTTCAGCAGCCACCGACCCAAACCCCTCCATCAACACCCGCAATGTAGTTTTAACTCCGCAGAAAAAATACACAGGTTCAACCTGTGTATTTTTACCTGTGTATTTTTGTTGACAAGGTTTTTATTTTTTGGAATACTTAAATTAGTCACCGGAATTTTCCGGCATAAAAAGTTAATACAGAAAATAAGGGAAGGAGGATTATATAATGGTTCGCGCATTAAGACTGGAAACCACTGGAGAAATAAATCCTCCTTTGGTTTTACAAATTCCTGAGCCTACGTATGAAAAAACAAGATGGCCGTATCTCCTTAGCCTTCCAGTAATGTGGCTACTTATTATTTGGGTAGTCGCGAAAAAAATGTGCCTGAGAATATTTGGCCAAAAACTAAAAACCAATACATACTGGCTCGATGGCGTTAGTCCAGTGTGCCGAAAGATTAAAGAGGAAGCAACTAGTTGGAAGGCGCTTGACATTGTTTATAATCACCGACCCAAAACTATTGGAGGGATCGAGGGCGCAATTGGTGATTTCTGGCTCGGCATGATGCATGGACAAGCTGCCCGAAACCGCCTGCGCCTCATTAAATATCTTCTTACACAAAAATTCAACACTTCTGCGCAGGAAGGTAATATTCTTTCTTTAGCAAGCGGATCAGCTCAAGGCATAATAGAAACCCTCGCTTTTTTAAAGGAAAGAAACATCAGAGTACGGGCAGTGCTTATTGACAGCGACCCAGAAGCGTTGACTCGCAGCAAAGAATTGGCGAAAAAACATGGAGTAGAAGAACAAATTACGACTATTCAAGGAAATATCAGGGATTTGTTCCGTCTCAAAAAAACCCTTAGTGGCCACCTTCCCTTCGATGCCGTAGAAATGGTAGGATTTCTGGAATATGTTTCCGACAGAACGGCTATAAGACTCATAGAGTCCGCATATTCTGTCCTTCGTCCGGGAGGGATTTTCTTAACTAACAGCATTGGTAATAATTCCGAACGTTGGTTTCTCTACCACGTGATTGATTGGAGGATGAAGCACAGAAAGCCTAAGCATTTGGAAAGCCTTGTCCGGGCCGGAGGATTTAAAGAATGTAGAATAATTTCAGAGCCTCATTCTATATTCCACATAGCTTTGGCTACATTGTAAGGTCTCAACCGAGATGGTATGATATACTAATCTTTGTTGAGACTTTTTCTTTACTTTTTATGCTATTTTATTTAATTTCCTCGCTTATTAATGCGGCGACAAGCATAATTCTCGGGGTTTTTGTTTATTTTCAGAATCGTGAGTCTAATATTAATAAATATTTTGGACTTTTTGCTTTTAGTGCTGCTTTTTGGAGTACTGGCTATTTTTTTTGGCATCTCGCCAATGACGAATACGCCGCTCTTTTTTGGCTTCGTATGTTGATGGCCGGAGCCGTTTTCGTGCCGATTTTTTACTTCCATTTTATAGTTTCATTATTAAATTTAGCCAAAAGAACAAAATTCCTTCTTGTACTCGGTTATTTTTCTGCGTTTGTTTTTCTTTTTTTTAATTTTTTTACACCGTATTTTATTAAAGGCACTTCTCCAAAACTTTTCTTTCCTTTTTGGCCAGAGCCAGGCATTGTCTTTCATGTATTTCTTTTAATGTTTTTTGCCTACGCATTTTATAGCTGGTATCTGCTTCTCTTTGCCTCCAAAAAAGCGACTGGCGTAGCCAAAGACCAGATTCTCTATGTTTTTTGGGGAACTTTTATTGGTTTTCTTGGCGCTTCAACAAATTATTTTCTATGGTATGACATTCTTATCCCGCCAACTGGCAACTGGGCGGTTACAGTTTATGTGGGGATGATTGCTTACGCTATTGTCAGGAAACAATTATTCAATATAAAAATTGTTCTTACGGAATTGCTTATTGGCATTATTACAGTCTTGCTCTTTATTAATCTTTTTGGTTCTCAAACATCATTTGAATATGTTTGGAAAATCACCCTCTTGGTCGCTTTTATTGTTTTCGGCTATATGCTTATTAAGAGCGTGATAAATGAGATAAAAAGGCGGAAAGAGATGGAAGGGTTGGCTAAAGAGTTAAGGCGGACATATGCCGAATTGAAAAAATTAGATAAGGCCAAGTCGGAATTTCTTTCTATCGCTTCCCATCAATTAAGAGCGCCCCTAACCGCTATTAAGGGCTATGTTTCAATGATTTTAGACAAGACCTACGGCGAAGTGCCGGAAAAAATAGAAAAACCTCTTAAAAATGTTTCTCTTTCTAATGAAAGGCTAATAAAATTAGTCAACGACTTATTAAACATTTCTAGAATTGAAGCAGGAAGAATGGAAATTAAAATGGAAAATCTCCAAATCGAAGATATAATTGCCAGCGTGGTTGAAGAACTGAAAAATATTGTTAAAGAAAAGGGCCTTTATTTGAAATTTGAAAAACCAAAAACCGCTTTGCCTAAAATTTTAATTGACGAAGACAAGATGAGACAAGTGATATTGAATTTAATTGATAATGCTATAAAATACACCAGTAATGGCGGAATAACTATAAAATTGGAAATTCCTGCCTTGCCGGCAGGCAGGGAAAATTTGAAATTAGAAATTGCCGTGTCTGATACCGGCGAAGGGATGACAAGAGAAGAAATATCTAAAGTATTTAGAAGCTTCACCCGGGGGTCGGCTGGCCGTAAACTTTCAGCCGAAGGCGCAGGTTTAGGTCTTTATATTGCTAAAAAATTTATTGAAATGCATAATGGTAAAATCTGGGCAGAAAGCAAAGGTAGGGGGAAGGGGAGTGTATTTTATATTAAATTGCCAGTAAGGTAAAAGATATATATGGAGAGGATTTTAATTAGTGAGACAATTAAATATATCGGCCAAAAAGTTAAGGTTTCGGGTTGGGTGAATTCCCGAAGGGATCACGGCAAAATAGTTTTTTTGGATTTGCGGGACAGAACGGGAATTTTGCAAATTGTTTGCGTTCCGGATTTGGTTAAAGAGATAAATGAAGAGTGGGTATTGGAAATTGAGGGGGTTGTCCAAGAAAGGCCGGCTAAAATGATAAATCCGGAAATTGAAACCGGCAAAGTGGAATTAAGCGCCGAGAATATAAAAATTTTAGCCAAAGCTGAAACATTGCCCTTTGACTTAAGAGATTTAAAGGTAACATTGCCGACGCTTTTAGATTATCGGCCTTTAACCTTGAGGAATGAAAAAATCAACGATATTTTTAAAATTAAAGAACAGATAATAAGAAGTTTTAGAAAAACGCTGGAAGATTTAGGATTTTACGAATTTCAATCACCCATTATTACGCCAACCAACGCCGAAGGGGGAGCGGAGGTCTTTCATATTAATTATTATGATTATAACGCTTACTTGGCTCAAAGCCCGCAACTATATAAACAAATTTTAGTCGGCGCTTTTGAAAGGGTATTCACTGTTACGAATATTTTTAGGGCTGAACCCAGTATGACCACTCGTCATCTTTCTGAATACATCAGTTTAGACGCAGAAATGGGTTTTATCAATTCATGGGAAGATTTAATGGATACTTGCGAAATAATTATTAAAAATATTTTTTCCGACCTGCAAATAAAATTTAAAACCAGCGTTCCGCAAATTAGCGATAAAATACCAAGGATAAAAATGAGAGAAGCTCAACAAATTATTTTTGAAAGAACGAAACGCGACAACAGAAAAGAGATAGATCTGGAGCCGGAAGATGAAAAAGAGATATGTAATTTTGCTAAAGAAAAATACGGTTCTGAGTTGATTTTTATAACTCATTATCCGACTAAAAAACGGCCTTTTTACACCTTTACCGATCCAGCAGACGAAGATTACACTTTGAGTTTTGACCTTTTGTGCCGCGGACTAGAAATAACAACAGGAGGTCAGAGAATTAATGATTACGGAAAATTGGTATCCAATATTAAAAAATGGGGGAACAAGCCGGAAGATTTTGAATTTTATTTGCAAACGTTTAAATATGGAATGCCGCCGGAGGGTGGGTTTGCTTTTGGAGCAGAAAGAATTGTAAAACAAATTCTTGGATTGGAAAATGTACGGGAAGCCAGCTTATTCCCAAGAGATATGGAAAGAGTTGATCAAAGATTGTCGCTTTTGCAGCCGAAAAAGAAAATAAAGAGATGACTAAAAATATTAAGTTTTTTCTGATAACATTTATTTTAAGTTTGGCCTTTTGGCAAGGCGTGAATTTTTCCCAAAATACTCTGGAGAATTTTTTTTATGCTCAAATTTCCGAGCCCTTCGGACAAATTGTAGAAATAAAAATTCCCCAGAAACCTCCATTAGAACTTAACGCAAAATCAGCAATTTCAATCAAAATTAGTTCAATAGGCCTGCCTGCCGGTAGGCAGGGCAAAGAAAAAACTTTGTTCAGAAAAAATACTTCAGAAATTCTGCCTCTGGCTTCTTTAACAAAATTAATGACAGCTGTAATCGTCCTAGAAAATGTAAATTACGACTTAAAGCGGCTGATTACTATTTCTAAAACCGCGGCCGGACATGAAAATGTTCCCGACTACAGCAACTTAAAAGCAGGGGAGAGATTCACGGTTGAAAAATTATTAGAATTAATGCTTTCTTATTCCAGCAATGATGCCGCTTATTCTTTATCTGAATTAATAGGTGTTAATAATTTTGTAAAAAAAATGAACTTGAGGGCTCAAGAATTGAAGTTATCCCAAACTCAATTTCTTAATCCGACCGGCCTTGAAGACGCCCAAAACAATTTTAATTATTCCACTGCTAATGATTTAACTGTTTTAACCAAATATATTCTAAAGAATCATCCTTTAATTTTTGAAATCACTTCAAGATGGAAAATGTATTTTATAAGAAATAGTATTTCTGACTTGATTTTAGCCGATAGCCAAATTATGCTGGGCGGCAAAACCGGCTATACTGATGAAGCTGGCGGCTGTCTGATATTTCTTTTTTCCGATGAAAAAGGAAACATAGTTATTAATATAATTTTGGGCGCTTCTTCGGCTGAAACCAGGATTCAAGAGGCTCAAAAGTTGATAAATTGGATTAATTCCGGTCGATGACCTTATTTACTTTTAATATAATTCGCTTATTGTTAATCTCCGCCCTGACAGCCGGCGTGGCTTTTCTTTCAGGCAGATTTTTAGTTAAATTTTTATATAAAATTAAATTTTGGAAAAAAACTGCCAGGGAAAAAACGATTACCGGCGAAGAGGCCACTGTTTTTCATTCTTTGCACAAAGAGAGAGAGGTTTCAGTACCGCGAGGCGGGGGATTAATGATTTGGTTGTCAGTCTTGTTTATTACTTTTATTTTTTTAATTCTATCAAAGCTGGCTCAACCTTGGTGGTTTGGCAATTTAAATTTTCTCACTCGGCCTGAAACTTGGCTGCCTTTATTTACCCTGATAGTGGCGTCTATCGTCGGATTAATTGATGATATTTTTACTGTTTATGGAAAGGGAAAATATGTCGGCGGCGGTATCGGCTTTTTGCGCCGGCTGATGATTGTTATTTCCATCGGTCTTATCGGAGGTTTTTGGTTTTATTTTCAACTTGGCTGGGATAGCGTACATATTCCTTTGTTATTTAATTTTCCCGAAGGCATTGATTTATCAATCGGTATTTTAATGATTCCTTTTTTTGTTCTGATAATGGTAGCATCTTGGTCATCGGGCGTAGTTGACGGCTTAGATGGGCTTTCCGGCGGGGTCTTTGCTTCAATTTTTGCCGCTTTTTCAATTATTGCTTTTTCTCAAGGTAAAATTGATTTAGCTATTTTTTGCGCCGCAATTTTAGGCGCTTTATTTTCTTTTTTGTGGTTTAACATCCCGCCGGCTAAATTTTATATGACGGAAACCGGCATTTTAGGGCTGACATCAACCATGGCTGTTGTCGCTTTTTTAACCGATTCCGTGGCAGTTCTGCCGATTATCGGAGGAGTGCTGATACTGGAAACAGGTTCAGTAATTATCCAATTATTATCTAAAAAATTCCGGCATAAAAAAATCTGGCTATCAACGCCAATTCATCATCATTTTGAAGCTAAGGGTTGGCTTCCTGAACAAATAACGATGCGTTTTTGGATTATCGGCGTAGTCTTAGCCGTTCTCGGAGTAGCAATTCGTTTATTGGGATAATTATGTTTATTTACGAAAAATATTCTTATAAAATCTCTAAAAATAACCTAGAAATTGTTTTTAACTTTTCTATATATCACGAGAACGGTTCTCGTGATATTAAATTCAAACCAAAAATTACGATTGATTTGCGGAAATCGGATTTCCCCAAAATATGGGGGCAATCCGATTTCAAAAAAATCGAAAACCTGATTTTTCACATAGGTTTAATTGAAATGATTAGTTATTGGAAAGCGACTTGCTCGCCGATAATTGAAATCCAAGCAGGCTATCTGAATAAAGAGCAAATTAACTGGTGGAAAAATTTAATAATAAACGGCATGGGCCAATTTTTTTATGAGAACAAAATCGACTGGCGGAAAAAGGATTTTCTGACGATACAAAGCCCGACATTAAGGAGCCCAATGTCGGGCTTTAAACGACGACTTTTAAATCGTTATCTCGTCCCCTTTGCCGGAGGCAGAGATTCTATTATCACCCTAGAAGGATTAAAAAAATTAAAAAAAGATATTATTTTATTCACGGTAAATCCGATAGAAAAAATCCAAAAGGTGGTAAAAGTTTCGGGGATAAAAAAACAGATTATTGTCAGAAGGATAATTGACAAAAAACTGCTGGAATTAAACAAGAAAGGATATCTAAACGGCCATACGCCATTTACCAGCTTATTGTCTTTTATATCAGTTCTTTGCGCCGTAATTTTTGATTATAAAAACATTGCTTTTTCTAATGAGAAAAGCGCCAATGAGGGAAATGTAAAATATCTGGGAAAAACTATTAATCATCAGTGGGCAAAAAGCTCTGAATTTGAAAAGATGTTTAAGCAATACTCTAAAAAATATTTGACTTCGGGAGTCGAATATTTTAGCTTTACGAGAAAATACGGCGAACTGGAAATTTCAAAAATACTTACAAAATATCCTAAATATTTTCCGGTTTTTTCCAGTTGCAATGCCGGAATGAGGGTCGGAGCTTTCAATAAGACGCGCTGGTGTTGCAATTGTCCAAAATGCTTATTTGTTTATATGACCCTATATCCTTATTTAAAAGAAGATCGGCTTTTGAAAATTTTTGGCCAAGATATTTTTGAGAATAAAAAACTTTTGCCCACCTTGAGAGGTTTGCTGGGGCAGGGGATAGCTAAACCCTTTGAATGTGTCGGCACTTTCGCAGAAAGCCAGCAAGCCTTTAAATTATGCAAACAAAAATCCCAAAACTCCGGAAAAGTGCCTTATTTATTAACGAAGATATGAAATTAAACGAATTAAAAGATAAAAAAATATTGATATTAGGTTATGGCAGGGAGGGGAAAGATACTCTTAAATTTCTGAAAAAACTTTTCCCCAAGAAAAAAATTGGCATTGCCGACCAGAAATTTGGCAAAAATTATCTTGATAAGATAGGGGATTACGATGTAATTATTAAGTCGCCCGGCATCCCGTTTAAAAAAATCCCGACATCGGGTCTCGGGAAAATTACGACGCAGACGGAGATTTTTTTTGACAATTGCCCGGGACAAATAGTCGGTATAACCGGCACAAAGGGAAAAAGCACCACTGCCTCTTTAATTTACGACATCTTAAAGGCTTGCCCTGAGCCACGTCGAAGGGCTCATTTAGTTGGCAATATCGGCAAGCCGGTTTTAAACCTGCTATTTTCCGTCGCCCCAAAAGACGTTTATGTTTATGAATTATCCAGTTTTCAACTGACTAATCTAAAAAAATCACCCCACATCGCCGTAATTTTAAATATTTATCAAGAACACTTAGATTATTACAAAAGTTTTAAAGAATACGCCAACGCCAAGGCTAATATAACTTTACATCAAACCGGCAACGATTATTTAGTTTATAATTCTACTAACAAATTAGTCAGTCAAATTGCCAAAAAATCTAGGGCAAAAAAAATAGCAATAAAGGGAGAGTATTATGATTTAGACAGAAATGCCGCGAGAGTAGTGGGGAAGATATTTAAAATTTCAAAAGAAAAAATAGAAAAAGCGATCAAAAATTTTAAACCCTTGCCGCACCGCTTAGAATTAGTCGGAACTTTTAAAGGAATTACTTTTTATGACGATGCTATAGCCACCATACCGGAAGCGACTATAGCGGCCATAAATCAACTAGGCGATAATGTCCAAACGATCATGCTTGGCGGATATGATAGGGGAATTGATTTTAAAAATTTGGCAAAAGCGGTCTTAAAGAGTAAAATTAAAAATATAATCTTATTTCCGACTACTGGGGAAAAAATTTGG
>CAYIJU010000028.1:0-8575 GCA_964363855.1 uncultured Candidatus Saccharibacteria bacterium
GTAAGCAAATCAATATTCATTTTATTCACATCAATAGGTATTTTGCCAAAACTTTGGGAAGCATCGGTATGGAAATAAACGCCCTTATCGCGGCAGACCTTGCCAATAGCCGCCAAATCCTGGGTTGTTCCAATTTCATTGGAAGCGTGAATTATAGAAACCAAAATTGTTTCCGGTTTAATTGCTTTTTTTACATCAAGAGGATTAATCAGCCCGTATTTATCAACCGATAGTTTAGTAATTTCAAATCCCTGTGATTCTAACCACCTAGCTGATTCTAAAACGCAATCATGCTCTATTGGAGAGATGATAATGTGATTACCTTTATTTTTATTGGCAAAGGCGACTCCCTTCAAGGCTGTATTATTGCTTTCAGTGGCTGAGCCGGTGAAAATAATTTCTTCCGGCTTAGCTTCAATCAAATTAGCTATTTCTTGCCGACTTTCTTCTAAGGCTGTTTTGGCTTCTTGACCAAAAGAGTGTAAAGACATCGTATTACCAAACTTTTTTGAAAAATAAGGCAGCATGGCTTTTAAAACCCTTAGATCAACCGGCGTTGTTGCGGCGTAATCTAAATAAATTTTTTCCATAAAATAAAACATTTTTTACAGGGATATTTTTTATTTAAATAATAATAAACTTCCCTGCCTTTTTTCTTACCGGAAATTATTCCTAAATTGACTAAAGCCTTTAAGTGATAAGAAATTGTCGGCTGGGTCAAAGAAAAACAAGCCTCAATCTTTCCGGCTTTCTTAGAATTTTTTTTCAACTGTTGTATTATTTTCGCCCGAGTCCCCTCGCTAACTACCTTCAGACAATCTGGGCACTTTTTCTTATTTGGCATAAAACAAAAAATATATAGATGACTATCTATATATTATATAAACCGAGCAGCAATGTCAATACTTACGCAATTTTTTCGATGGCGCCGTAGGGGCAGACGGATTCGCCACCGCATTTTTCCACTTCTTCCGAATTTATAATTTCCGCCTTGCCGTCGTCCTTCATTTTGGCTCCCAACTCGCAAACAGCCGCGCAAACCCCGCAGCCGATGCATTTTTCTTCGTTAATTTTGTACTTTGCCATTGTCGTAAATTTTTAATCCGCCGTATGGAATTTCAACATTGATAATATCATCGTCGGAAATTTTTTCAAGATATTTTACTATCGCCCGCAAGCTGTTATGGCTGGCCACAACTAAGACATTTTTACCGTCTTTCAAATCTCTTTCTATATACTTTTTGAAAAAAGGCACTGCCCTATTATAGACATCTTTTAAACTCTCTGCTCCCGGCGGCGCTTGGTTCCAGCTTCTTCTCCACAACTTAACTTGTTCTTCGCCGTATTGTTTTTTAACCTCATCTTTATTCAGTCCCTGCAGGTTTCCATAATTTCTTTCATCTAACGCTTTGTCGGCGACGATCGGCAAATTTGTTTTGTCAAGATTTTCTAAAATTAAACGAGCTGTCTCTTTATTTCTGATTAACGGCGAGGTGTAAACTTGATCAATTTTAAAACCAGCCAACTTTTTGGTTAATTCTTTCGCGCTCTCAATCCCTTCTTCACTCAAGGGCACATCCGTCCAGCCGGTAAAACGATTTTCCTTATTCCATTGCGACTGCAAATGCCTTAATAAAATTAACTTCGCCATAGTTTTTATAATTTCACTTTAAATTTTGACCATTTTCCCCGTTCGGTGAAAATGGTTATCCACAGGACCTTGCTTGACGCGTAGTCTTATGATATATTGTAAATGGTGCTTGGAGGGCATTAGCCCTGTCACGGCTATATCCAAGCTGTAACCAGGTACCACTAAAGAATACCACAAAAAATGGTATTTTTTAGTTTAATCATTTTCCAGATCTCCGCTGTGTAAGATTCTCTTACTAGCAATTTTATCGATCCCCCAAAACGGGATAACGCTCCAAAAATGCTTTTCTCCACCTAAAACTTCTTTTATGATTGCTTTTATTCTAACATTTTCCAACACTGCGATAAATTCGTAATATACCACCTCTTTCATAATATGATTCCATCTACTATTCGTTTTTATCTCTTCAAACCTTTTAACATTCCAAATCCCTTGAAGAGTATGCGATTTCTTTAATACTTCCGGCACTAGATATAAAAGTTTCAATCTCGGATATTGATCTTTATGGGGTCTCGCTTGTTGGTTTGCCTTGAATTTTAAATGTTTCAAACCCTTAGAATTAAAAGCAATTTTTTCACCAAGATAGGGACAAAAAACCGAATTAATGGTGCTATAAAATTTTTCGGCCTCCTCTCTCGTTTTTAAGAAATCATTATTATCAAAATTAAATTTCCCCATAATTTCGGCTTAAATTTTGGTTATTTTTAAATTAACGATGTGAACTTACTATTTTTTAAAATAGATCCTTGCCAACAAATTTTATTATCTCTTTTAAAACCTACGACTAGAAGTGTTTCTATTTTATTCTTGTGAAGGGAAAATAAGTCATCATTTTTTATTCTTTCCTTTATAACATTCTTAATTCTCTCAATCTTTTGAATATCTTTGTTGGTTTCAATATAGGTTATAATCACCTTAAGGGGAGCAATAAAAAGTGGGATTAGTTTATATATTTCTGTTTCTATTGTTTTGTAATTATTTTCGTGTTCAATAATAACTTCAATATTTTGGGCATAAAAATGGGATTCAATATCCAAATTATTATATCCCAGTTTTTTTCTATAAAAAATACCGTCTAAGTAATAATAATCGTGACAATACAAAAGACCTAAACTTTTTGCCATTTTTTCCATTACACAGTTTTTATTTTTCAGCATCCTATTCGTCCATTCCTTACTATTATTCCAAGAAATAGATTCTATGCCGCTTTTCTTAATTTCCTCTAAAAATAGACCGTAAAAATTTTTAGCGGCAAATACCATGCTATAAATAAATTAGTTTAACTCCAGGCTAAATTTTATTGGCGATTGAGGGATATCCGATTTCCCTCACTTTAATTAACTTTGCTTGCTAATTTTTGTTCCGGCAATTTTTGAGTGAAAACCACCAAGAGCAACATTGAAGTTGCCAGAACAAAAATGGAAATAACATTACTCATCGCCCCTAAATGGAAAACACTTGTTAAGGTAAAATCAATAAGGCCCGCTACTACTCCAACTAAAAATATCCACCCCAAGCCGATAGCCTTTATTTTGGCCGCTTTTATCTTAAGAGCCAACCCTTGTTTAATTAAAATAATCCCTATTGGTAAAATAGTACCCAAGAAAAGCAGGGGCCTCAATATCTCGGTGGACGGACCAAGGTTCCAATTTATCACGCCGTTTGATTCAAGAAAGGGAAGAGCGGTAGTTAAGGCGGCAAGAAAAGTTGCCACAATTCCTGAAATGAAAATAATCGAGAAACCGAGCCAAGGAGAAAATTTTGGAAATTTCATATAAGGGATGACATACCCTAAAACAGATGCCGCCGAACTTTGGAAAAAAACCGCGCTGACAACTACCCATTTTAAAACCTGGAAATTATTGGCAAATATCAAACCGCCGATGGCTGTAATAAAGAAAAACAGGTCCATCAAAGCGACGAACAAAAAGAACCCCTTGGAGACAACTGTCTCTTCCCTTTGCCAAGTTAGATAAAAACGGTACGACAAAAACGCTAATGCCAAAAAACCGTATAAATAAACAAACCCTGTAATAGAATAAGCCATGCTATTTCAATTGTATCTTAAATTTTGATTATTTTTTATAAACTTTTATAATATTTTTCAATTTTCTTCGCCATTAACTTCCGTCTTTCTTCTAAAAAATCGAAATAATTATCAAAATCCATATCAAATACCGTCTCGGGCATACAATGTTTTTTCATATTTATTTTTAAATCGTCGAGATTGTCAATATTCCCATATTTTAATTTTCCTCCCTGGCATTGATTTTTTATTTCTCCGAAGTAATCTTTCGGTGATTTTTTGCCAACTTTTATGTTAATTTCTGATTGAGCGTAACAAAAATTAGCAATCTGATTATAATCTCCCCGATTAAGACCATTCGATTTTAAGTACTCTTTAGGAAATATATGATGAACATCGCCTCTATGCTGAATAAGGCTACTAACGGTGATATCTCTAGAGAGAAAACCTTCGTCATTATTTTTTACTTGGGTGGCAAAAAACACATTTATAAAAGGATTGCTTAGACTTGCTTTTTCTAATTCATTAACCAAGGCACTATCCCAGAAAGCTCTTGATAGCTGGGAGTCTTCTATAATTTTCAATTCTTTTTCTACTCCATTGTTAGCTATTCCCCTTATATCGTTATCAATTGTTGACTCGGCCGATCCGGAATATCTACCTGTTAATAACGACATAGCGAACCATCTCTTTACGAAATTCTCTATTTTTCCAGGAGTGTATCCTTTTTCTTTTAATTTTAGATACAAAATATAAGCAAAATTAAGAGTGGTTTGCGAGGTTATTAAATCTGGACTTGCAAATCCAGCTGATTTTATTATCATCACAAATCTCTTAAAATTTGTCTCGTTTATAAATTCCAATAAAGACTTCTCTAATCTTTTAAACGTATCTTCTTGTATTGATTGCTCAAATACTCTTGTTTCAAAATTTCTACCGGCTAATAAACTGACTAGATCACTTAATTTGCCTCGTTCAAACTCTTTTGTAAAGCTAACCCTTATTACGTCTGAATACGATGGATCGTAAAAATTGTCATTCTCATTTTTAAGCCAAGAAATTTTATCTAAGTATTGAGTTTCAGAAAATTCATGATCGTTTTGACTTATCTTGTCATAGAATTGAGGCTCAAGCGCTAAGTGACAGAAATAATCTATTAATTTACGTAAGTTCGCGCCGAAGCCCCCATACGAAGCAATTTTTGACATTGCAAAATCAGCCTGGCTAAGAACCGTTCCTTGGGAATTTATTCTTATAAAAATATCGGTTACGACATCAATATCTAATCCTGCGTCAAGTTCAATGCAACCAATCTGGCTATTTCTTATTTCTCTTAATTTTTCTATATTTCTTTCAATAGTTGTTTTGTCAATTTCGGGGTTGGCCTGACAATAATTATTTACCTCCCCAAATAAGCCTGTCTCTTTGGAAACAATCGTCGAAATATCGGGAATCCAGCTAGAATCTCTTTCTATCGCTGGCGTCAAGGTAGCAAATTCTTCTTTTATCGGATGAAAAGCGACGTATATTCTTTCTTCCGCATACTCTTTATTAACTACCAGCATCCCGAGGATAGCGGCCCTCATCGCCATTATTCGTTGCTGTCCATCAATTACCACTTTTTTTCCTTGGGACTTTGATCCATCTCTAAGCCGCACGTCTGGATTTTTCCAAGTTATAATATAACCTATTGGGTATCCCTTATATAAAGAATCCATCAAATCTCTAACTTGAATTGTTGACCAAACAAAGGGTCTTTGAATTTCCGGAACAGCTATCTCGTCATCTTTTACCCATGTTAAAATACTACTCACGGGATATTGATTTACACTATAATTGGGCATATTTTTGTTATTTAATTACAACTTATTTTTCCTTAAATGCTTTGTCTAAAATTAATCGATTTGATGTATCAAGAGATTAATAATTTTTTTTCGCTCATAAGTTTTGATATGACTTCTTTCTGTATTTTATATGCTTCAGGCAAAGAATTAAGCGCTTTATTTAGACTGGTAATATGATGATTAGACATTCCTTTTTCTTCGATATGTTTCCGTATCTTTTCAAGCGTGTCATCAATTCTCCATTCCCAATTTTTCTTAATATCTATTTCAAGTATTTCAATTAAATTGCCCATATCCACTTTTTTAAAGGGGATGTTTATTTTTAAATCTAATACTTCTCTCTGAATGCCAAAAACGTCGTCTTCAATTTTTATTTCAATCCGATGCTCTAGTTTTTTTAGCTCTTCTAAAAAATATTTTTCTTTTGTTGAAATTTCATCTTTTAAGAGTTGCCTTACGTCTCCTTTTTGCTTTTCGGCATCAATTATTCTTTTATCAAGCTTATATTTAATAAAAAGAGCAGTTAAAATTAATAACCAAATGAAAAAGAAAATATTAATAAATAGTTGAAAATTATTCTTAATATTCAAAAAGGAATCAAATAAAAAATTTGCTATACTCCATTTCGCAAGATAATCAATTATAATAAACAATGCGCTCAAACCAATTAAGGTTTCTTTCCAAGGTTTTCCTAAAATATTTTTTACTTTTGCGTTATTCATTTTTATTTCTCAATTAATTTATCGGCTTTTTGTTTATAATCAACTTACGATGTTGATTATTTAGATGTTGATTATTTAAACCACTCGCCGCCGACGATGGCGCCTTTTTCTTTTGACTTTTTAAACGCCTCCTTTAGTTCTTCCATCGTTAATTCTCTTCCCTGCTCTTGCGCCGCTTTTTCGGCCCGGCATATCGGGCAATCGTCAAAAAATTCCTCTTTTTTTATTTTCTTATTTTTCTCCATAGTTTTATTTTTTTAATTCTTTTTCGATTACTGATAATCTACTATATTTTGCCATTCTTTCTTTAAGAAAAGGAGCGCCTGATTTGATAAAGTCAGCTCCGATGCCAACGGCTAAATCAGTAATAAAATCATCTATTGTCTCCCCCGCCCTGTTTGCCACCATAATTTTCCAGCCAAAATCATTTGCCAGTTTTGCCGCCTCCAAGGTTTCGGTTATCGTTCCAATCTGGTTTGGTTTTAAAACTAACCCGGAACAAGCCTTCTTTTCTTTGGCTAACTCCATTCGGCCTACATTTGAAACGGTCAAATCGTCGCCAAAAATAGTTGTTTTTCCTTTTAATTCTTTTTTTAATACGGCAAAACTTTCAAAATCATTTTCCGCAAAAGGATCTTCTATTGAAATTATCGGATATTTTTTGACTAAATTTCCATAAAAATCAAGCAATTCTTTTTTAGAGAAAAGAGTCCTTTCGGCTTTATAATAATTGCTTTCAAAAAATTCTGACGCAGCGGCGTCTATGGCAATCTTAATATTTCCCTCGTAACCGGCAATCTTAGCCGCCTCTAAAATAAAATCCAGCGCTTCGGAGATTCTTTTGATTGGGGGCGCAAACGCCCCTTCGGCGCTTAATCTGACATTTTTTCCTCCGAATTTTTTACCTAAAATTTTTTTCAATTCTTGATAAATTGCCTTGCCAACTTTTAAATTATCTTGGAATGTTTCTTTCTGGGGAATTACCATAAATTCCTGAAAAGCCAACCCCGCTTCTCCGTGTTTTCCGCCTTCAATAAAATTAAACGAAGGAACTGGTATTTTATATTCAGTATTTTGCATTTGACTGATATGCCGCCATAACGGCGTTTTTTTTGCCTTGGCCCCGGCGCGACAAACTGCAATTGAAACCGCCAGAATAGCATTGGCCCCGAGCTTTGATTTATTTTTCGTGCCGTCTAATTGGATTAAAATTTTATCAACTCTTTTTTGATCCAGCAAATCCTCTTTAGCCAAAGCCGGAGCAATAATTTTTTCTATATTTTCAATCGCTTCAGCAATAGGCAAAACCGTGGCTTCATATTTTCCGGTTGAAATACCCGAAGGCACCGAAGCTAAAAACTTGGCGGAACCATTAACCAATTCCACCTCGATCGTCGGAGAACCCCTAGAATCTGATATTTCTCTTGCCTTAATGTTTATCATTTAAATATCTGTAAGCGGCAATGGCTGCTTTTGCTCCTTCGCCGGCGGCAACTACGATCTGTTTTGTTTTAACTTCCGTTACATCGCCGGACGCAAAAAGACCAGGCGTTTTCGTCTGGCAGGTTTGCCAGTCAATTTTAATTTCATCTTTTTCATTAAAATCAACCAAATCTTTTACAAATGAAGTGGCCGGCTGATGGCCAATTTCTACAAAAATACCTTGCACTTTCAATGTTTTATTTTCCCCTATTGATACTTGCTGGTAGATTATTGAATTGACAAATTTATCGCCCTGAATTTTTTTAATATCCGCCGAAGTAATAACCTCAATATTTTTGGCAATTTGAACCATCTTTTGATTTGTCTCGTCGGCCATTGCTTTTGGCCCGCACTCTAAAATATAAATTTTTGAAGCGATTTTACTTAAAAATAAAGCGGCTTCAAACCCCGAATTTCCGCCGCCGACAACCGCCACAATTTTATTCGCAAAGATAGGGCCGTCGCAAGTTGTGCAATAACTTACGCCTTTGCCGATAAATTCTTTTTCCCCTTCAACTTCCAACGGCCGAGGATCGGCTCCCGAAGTTACGATCACAGCCCGGCTTTCAAACTGGATCTTGCTCGCCGTGGCAACAAAAAATTTATCATCAATTTTTTCCACTTTAACTACGGCATCTCTTTCAATGTCAATTTTCTGTTTTCTTAATTGCTTTTCAAATTTTTGAATAAGTTTAAGACCGGAAATTTTTTTAAACCCGGGGTAGTTCTCAATAGCCACTGCTTTCTTTGCCATCTGGCCGCCGAATTCCTTACTGATTAAAAGAGTATTTAATTTTTTTCTGGCGGCGTAAATACCGGCCGTAATTCCCGCCGGCCCGCCACCGATGAT